>JANPIJ010000225.1:0-37141 GCA_031424955.1 Ferruginibacter sp.
GCCAGATCTTAAGCGCATTTTTCTGTTTCACGGCATTGATTTTTTTACGGGCTTACTGCACCACAATTTCATCCGGGAAGGTTATGAAGACCTTACCTGACCACTATCCGAGAATATAACCTTTATTGCATTTAACTAGTCGGCTATCTGGCTATCTTATATTAGAAATATTTTCCAGTCTTTAACCAGCCTCCGCTAAATTCAATATCGACTTCATAAAACCAGAGAAGATGCCAACAATTTGAATGCAACCAACAATTTCAACTAACAGTTGTTAGTTTTTTATAAATTTACATCACACAATTACATTATGACGATACAAGATGCAGTTATATTATTTCAGCAAAAAATAGATACTGAAATTAAAATTGAGCCAAAGGACTGGATGCCGGATGCCTACCGAAAAACCAATATACGGCAGATAAGCCAGCATGCACATAGTGAAATTGTAGGCATGCTTCCCGAAGGAAACTGGATATCAAGGGCGCCATCCTTAAAAAGAAAAGCTATCCTGATTGCAAAAGTGCAGGACGAAGCCGGGCATGGTTTATACTTATATTCAGCCGCTGAGACATTGGGCGTTGCCCGGGATGAAATGATCAATGACCTGCACAGTGGCAAAGCTAAATACTCCTCTATTTTTAATTACCCTTCTTTAACCTGGGCAGATATGGGCGCCATTGGCTGGCTGGTAGATGGAGCCGCCATTTTAAACCAGGTTGCCTTGTGTCGTACTTCTTATGGTCCTTATGCCAGGGCCCTGGTTCGTATTTGCAAAGAAGAAAGCTTTCATCAACGCCAGGGTTTTGAAGCCCTGCTGGTATTGAGCAGGGGAACCCCGGAACAAAGAGCTATGTGCCAGGATGCCATCAACCGGTGGTGGTGGCCAAGCCTGATGATGTTTGGTCCAAAGGACAGCGAAAGCACGAACAATGACCAGAGCATGAAGTGGAAGATCAAAAGAAAAACCAATGATGAGTTGCGTCAGAATTTTGTTGATATGGCGGCAGAACAGGTGAAAATATTAGGCATGACTCTACCTGATCCCGCATTAAAATGGAATGAGAAAACCAAACAACACGATTTTGGGGAAATAGACTGGGATGAATTCCGGAGAGTTGTAAAAGGAAATGGCCCCTGTAACAAACAGCGCCTGGATGCAAGAATTAAAGCACATGAAGAAGGTGCATGGGTGAGAGAGGCAGCGATGGCTTATGCGGAGAAGAAAGCCTCCCCTAACCCCTCCGAAGGAGGGGAATAAGAAAGATATCAAAAATTTAATACCTTTTTAATTATGGACATATCGATTAGAAAATATTATTACGGTGATATTCCAAGTGAGGGTTCGGGTGGCGATTCACTTAACAATTCTCCGGCTACCCCCAATACGGGGAACGGAGTGGCATGGCCGCTTTGGGAAGTTTTTATCCGCAGCAGGCAGGGCCTCGACCATAAACATGCTGGTAGCCTTCATGCGGCTGATGCAGCCATGGCCATAGAAAATGCAAGAGATGTGTACACCCGTCGGCAGGAAGGTGTAAGCATTTGGGTAGTAGAAAGCAAATATATTCATGCGAGCAACCCCGATGAAGCAGCAAGTTTTTATGATCCTGCTTCCGATAAAGTATACCGGTACCCAACCTTTTACGATTTACCGGATGAGGTGAAGCAGATGTAGAGGCCTCCCCCAACCCCTCCGAAGGAGGGGCTTAGGAAGAGTAAAATTGATCAACTAACTTTTCGATTATGCAACCAGTGGATTTCTTAAATAAAAATAAGCTAACCGAATATGAGGACTCTTCTTTGAACCCCCCTTCGGGGGGCAGGGGGGCTTTCCTTCTCCACCTCGCCGACACCAACCTCATCCTTGCACAACGCAATGCGGAATGGTGCGGACATGGCCCCATACTGGAACAGGACATCGCCATTACCAATATTTCACTGGATCTGCTCGGGCAGGCAAGAAATTTTTATCAATATGCCGCACTCCTGAAAAACAATGAATCTAACAAGTTAGCAGCGTCCAGAGCTCCCTCTCCTTTGGAGGGGGGTGAGGTCAACGAAGACACCCTCGCCTATTTAAGAACCGAAAGGGAATTTAAAAATTTACTGATTACGGAATTACCAAAAGGTGATTGGGCACAAACTATTCTTCGCCAGTTTTTTTTCAGCGTTTATCAATACCTTCTATATGAACAGTTGCAAAAAAGCGATGACAGTCAATTAGCAGCAATCGCTGAAAAATCCATTAAAGAAGTTACCTATCATGTAAAATGGAGCAGCGAGTGGGTGATACGCCTCGGGGATGGCACAGCAGAGAGTCATCAAAGAATGTTGAAAGCCATTGAAAACCTATGGCCTTACACCGGCGAGTTTTTTGTACCGGCAGAATATGAGAATGAGCATATCATTGGGTTTGATCTGACCTCTTTAAAACAACCATGGCTTCAAAAGGTCAGGAACATATTAGAAGAAGCTACGCTCTATTCCCCCTCCTTCGGAGAGGGACAGGAGGAGGCCGTTTTTATGCAAACCGGCGGTAAACACGGTATTCACACTGAACACCTGGGATTTATTTTAGCAGAAATGCAGTACCTGCAAAGAATGTATCTGGGAGCGGAATGGTAGAAGGCCCCCTAAATCCCCCGAAGGGGGACCTTGAAAGACTCTGAAAACTTTAATAGCTCTTATGAAATGGAAAATATAGACCTTCAAAAAATAATTAACCCGGATAATGAAAGTTTGGGCATGCTATGGAATCTGCTACAGGATGTTTGTGATCCGGAAGTACCTGTCCTTTCTATTGTAGATTTAGGAATTGTAAGAGATATTAAATTAAACGGAGATGAAGTTGAAATCACGATCACCCCTACCTACTCCGGATGCCCTGCAATGGATGCCATCAAAACAGACATCCGGCTGAAATTAATAGAGCATGGCTACAAAAATGTGAAGATCACTTCAACACTTTCTCCTGCCTGGACAACCGATTGGATGAGCGAAGCAGGCAAACAAAAATTAAAAGCCTATGGAATTGCCCCGCCCAATCCAACACAAATTGTTTGCGATACCAAATTGTTTGCCGAATCCGAAGCCATACAATGTCCGCGTTGCAATTCATATCATACCCAACTCATCAGCCGGTTTGGATCTACCGCCTGCAAAGCCCTGTACCAATGCCTGGATTGCAAAGAACCATTTGATTATTTTAAATGTCATTAATTTTAACTGCTGCAAAGTTGACGTATCAACTTGCAATTGTAAACTTTACTTCAAAAAATTGCTATGTCATCCATCCTGTTCAGCATAAAAGATTCAGTTGCCCTTATCACACTCAACCGTCCGGAAAAATTCAATTCCTTCAACCGCGAAATGGCGTTGCTGTTGCAAAAAGTATTGGATGATTGCGCTGCTGATAAAAATGTAAGGGCTGTTTATTTGACTGGCAGTGGCAAGGCATTTTGTGCAGGGCAGGACCTGGGTGAATTAATGGGAGAAAATCCCCCCGGCTTTGAAGTGATTTTGGCAGAGCATTATAATCCCATCATAACAAAAATCCGTACAATGGAGAAACCGGTAGTTTGTGCGGTAAATGGAGTTGCAGCCGGAGCCGGGGCAAATATTGGTTTGTGTTGCGATGTGGTGGTGGCTACTGCCTCAGCTTCCTTTATCCAGGCATTTAGTAAAATAGGACTGATACCGGACAGTGGTGGCACCTTCACACTGCCCCGCCTGGTCGGGTTTCAAAAAGCAAGTGCACTAATGATGCTGGGCGATAAAGTAAGCGCCACGGAAGCGGAAAGAATCGGCATGATCTACAAAGTATTCCCGGATGAAAATTTTTCAGAAGAGAGTATTAAGATTGCAATAACACTTTCCAATATGCCGACTAAAGGACTGGCATATACAAAAATAGCGCTGAATGCTTCCTTAAATAATTCCCTGGAAAACCAGTTAAAAAAAGAAGACGAGCTACAATACAAAGCTGCCCATACAGCCGATTACAACGAGGGAGTAACTGCGTTTATTGAAAAAAGAATGCCGGTGTTTAAAGGTGAGTAAGGCCCCACTCAGTCTTCAAAAGGGCGCTTAAAGAAATTTTTAAATTAAAATGCAAGATGAATAACGAAAAGGATGCTGAAGCAGTTAAAGTGGTTGATCACATCATGCAGCAGGATCTATTCAGCCAATGGCTGGGCATTGAGGTGTTGGAAATTAAAGAGGGATATAGTAAAATAACAATGGCAGTGCGTCCTGAAATGATCAACGGGTTGGGCATTGTGCATGGTGGCATTGCATTTTCATTGGCGGATAGCTGCTTTGCTTTTGCCTGTAACAACCGCAATGTATTATCTGTGGCATTGGATACGGCTATCAATTTTATTAAGCCGGTTCATGTGGGTGATGTGTTAACTGCTGATGCAAAAGAAATGCACAATGGTAAGTCTACCGGGCTTTATCATATTTCCATCTTTAATCAACATACCCACCTGGTTGCATTTTTTAAAGGCACCTGTTACCGGACCGGCAAAAACCTGGTATAGAATAATTTTACCGCTTGCATTTACTGCCCAAAAGCTATACTTTTATTTACAGTACATTTTTCATTAAAACCACTGTAAATGAAAACCGTTTCATACTGGGCATACCGCCACGTTAAGTCAGCTTGGTTACTGATTGCCTGCATAAAAATTTTATTAGCTGCACTGGCTTACTACACCGGTGTATTGCTTTATAAGATGGAAATTATATTACCGCCGGGCATCATTTATCCAACAGCAATGCTCATCCTCCTGGTAGTAATTGCAGTTTATCCGGATAGAAAAAAATCAACCCTTTCAAAAAAATTATTTTACGCCAGGCAAAAAGCATGTGATTTTATGTTACCATGTTGTTGCTGTTTAGTGATGATAACTATGGTTAATAATGGCCACCTGGTAACAGGTTACCGTGATGTATATGGGGTTGATATTGTAAAAAATAAAACAGCAGCAGAAATATTAACGTCCGGAAAAACCAGGGACCAACTTAACCGAAAAGAAAAAAAGATATTAAAGAAAGAATTTTACAAACAATTAAAAATCTATGCGGTTGCAAAAATAACCGGTGACGAAGCCACATCGGGTAAGGCCGTAAAAGTTATACTTGCGATCGTTGCCATGGTTGGATTACTTTATTTACTGGCTGCCCTGGCCTGTAATCTTTCCTGTAGTGGTTCAGAAACTGCCGCCGCATTGGTAGCCATTATTGGAATAACGGGTGTTATTTTTGGATTTGTCCTGGTAATGAAAAGAATCCACCGCGGTCCAAAAAAAATAAATAGTGAGTAATTTAAGCGTATTATTTTTGCTTTAATGATCTACGAATTCAACGGATACCAGCCTGTTATTGATGCATCTTCTTTCATTCACCCGCTTGCCGCAGTCACAGGCAATGTAATAATTGGCAGGGATTGTTATATTGGTCCCGGTGCTGCCATTCGGGGCGATTGGGGGCAAATCATCATTGAGCATGGATGCAATGTGCAGGAAAATTGCACCATTCACATGTTTCCGGGTACAACTGTGTTATTAAAAGATGGGGCGCATATTGGTCACGGCGCGGTGATACATGGCGCAACAATTGGCAGCAACTGCCTGGTAGGTATGAATGCCGTAATTATGGACAATGTTGAATTGGGTGATGAATGTATTGTAGGGGCGCTCAGTTTTATTAAAGCAGGAGAATTGATTCAACCACGGAGCCTGGTCGTGGGAAACCCGGCTAAAATAATCAAACAGGTATCAGACGAAATGCTGGTCTGGAAAACAGCCGGCACCAACCTTTACCAGCAATTGCCGGCAGCTATGTTCAATACCTGGAAAGCATGTGAACCTTTAAGAGATATTACCCAACAAAAGAAACAGTCAGCAGACAAAACATACAAGCCCTGGAACGGACAATCCTAATAAATGTAGCCGCAAGGAAGGTTATTAAAGTAATTCAGCCACCAAATGAAACAACAGTACCCCATTTAAAAACCAGCTACATCGCGACAAGACACTCATCACTCCTTATTCATTACTCATCATTCATCACTCATTATTCACCATTCCTCTCATAATAAATTACCTTTGCCACAATAATGGAAAAATCAAACTTTATAGATTATATCAGGATCTTTTGCCGCAGTGGGCACGGGGGACCTGGAAGCAGGCATTTTATGCGCACTAAATACAATGCCATGGCTGGCCCTGATGGTGGTGATGGCGGACGTGGAGCACATATTATTTTAAGAGGCAGTTCACAACTCTGGACCTTGTTGCACTTAAGATATTACAAAAATGTACTGGCCGAAGATGGCGAAGGCGGCAGCAAAAATAATAGTACCGGCAGGTTTGGTAAAGATATTATCATAGAAGTACCATTGGGAACCATTGCCAAAGATGAAGTTACCGGTGCAAAAGAAGCAGAAATTTTAGAAGACGGGCAGGAAGTAATTTTGGTAAAAGGTGGCCGTGGCGGGTTAGGCAATGCCAACTTTAAAACTGCCACCAACCAGGCACCCGAATATGCACAACCGGGCGAAGCCGGTATTGAAGGCTGGAAATTACTGGAACTAAAAGTATTGGCCGACGTAGGACTTGTAGGGTTTCCCAATGCTGGCAAATCAACCTTGTTGTCGGTAATAACTGCCGCCAAACCAAAAATTGCGGATTACGCATTTACCACCCTGGTACCACAATTGGGCATGGTAGATTACCGCGATGGCAAAAGTTTTTGTATTGCCGATCTGCCGGGAATTATTGAAGGGGCCGCGGAAGGAAAGGGACTCGGCCATCGCTTTTTACGCCATATTGAACGCAATTCTATTCTGTTATTTTTAATCCCGGCCGATTGCGCCGACCATAAAAAAGAATTTGAAATACTGGTAAATGAATTAAAGGAATACAATGCAGAAATGCTGCAGAAAGATTTCGTTATTGCCATCAGTAAAAATGATATGCTCGATGATGAACTTCGGGCTGCTATATCAAAAGAATTGCCACCCAAAATTCCACATGTATTTATTTCCTCCATCACCGGACAGGGCTTGCCGGAACTGAAAGACCTGCTTTGGAAAACATTGAATGCGCCTGTAAAGGAAGCTTAAAATAATTCATGATTCACATGAAAGTAAATTGATCAATTTATTTTTTTGTTGACCGGCAGCAGTTTTTCATGGCAGCAACCCTGTCTGCCTGACACAGCCAGGCAGGGTTGCCACGCTCGGTTCAACGGTATACCATTGGGCATCTTTATCCACCTGGTATGTTCACCAACAGGAACCATTATTCTACAGTAGCTGTTAGGCATTCAGGTTACAAATACTTCTTTATATTTCACTCCTGGCCAATCGATCAATGGGCCGGAAATAATCAATCTATTTGACAGTCTATATATCATCCACCCAAAAAACTATAGCCGTTTTTATTTCCATAAACTACGCAAACATATCTTTACCCGATAAAAGTCTATTTATTGAACCAGGTTTTCAAGTACATCAAAGAATTTTATAACAAAGAGGTAAATATTTTTTACCTCCTGTTGATCATGGCGATGTTGGGAACATTGATTTATTTCAACTACTGGCACGGGCTGGAAAGAAAATACGCAGCCGGTGGTAAAACTAAGCTGGCCAACTTTGCTGGCTACTACCTTTTATACTTCATCCCTTTTGCCACCGCCTTTCTGCTGCAATTGCTTTTCTTTAAAGACTGTTCTTATTTTAAAAATGCCTGGTTTTGGGCCATCCTTTTCCTGGCCCCGGCAATCTTCTCCTTCCGGGTAAATTTTGTTTTTCATAAACCATGGGTATTACAAACATTTACCGGTGCCGACCAGGATTTGTACCTCCACAGCATTAACTGGATCATTCGAGTTTTTGTGGTACTGATCCCGGTATTCATCATCTGGTTTATTAAAGACCGCTCCAATCAACCGTTTTACGGCACAAAGCCATTGGATAATATCCGCCCCTATATCATCATGCTGCTGGTAATGGTACCACTGATTGCACTGGCCAGTACGCAAAGCGATTTTTTGCAGGTGTACCCTAAAGCAAAATTATTAAATGGAATCCCAATGCAGGGCTGGGGAGACAGGTGGCGTTACCTGCTGTTTGAACTCAGTTATGGATTTGATTTTGTAAGTATCGAGTTTTTCTTCCGTGGCTTTTTAATACTCGCACTCATGCGTATTTGCGGGCAGCATTGTATTATACCGGTGGCCTGTTTTTACTGTGCCATCCATTTTGGCAAGCCCTTGGGTGAAGCCATCAGTAGTTTCTTTGGCGGCATTTTACTGGGCATCGTTGCGTACAATACAGGTAGCATCTGGGGAGGCCTGCTGGTACATTTGGGTATTGCCTGGATGATGGAAATTGGCGGTTTCTTCGGCAGCCTTTTCATCAAACTAAAATAGCTTCACTAAATCATCCCGCACTAAAGAAAAGTACCAACCAGGATACAATCCATTGCTCCACCAAAAGATGAAGCAAGTCACAACCTGCCTGTTTCTCTTTCGTTGCAAATGAAACAGTTGCAAATCCTTTACAATTTTGTAATTTGCTCCTTCATAAAATGATTGCTGCATGGTAAAGAGTAAAATTGCCGGAATAGGCATGTATGTGCCTGAAAAAGTTTTCACCAACGAAGATCTGAAACAATATATGGATACCACGGATGAGTGGATCCAGGAGCGCACCGGCATTAAAGAAAGACATTATGCCCACCGCACAGAGGAAACCACCACTACCATGGGAGTGGAAGCAGCAAAAATAGCGATCGAAAGAGCGGGCACTACTGCACAGGACATCGACTTTATCATATTTGCCACATTGTGCCCCGATTATTATTTTCCAGGTTGTGGTGTACTCGTTCAGCGGGCCATGAAGATGAAAGAGATTGGAGCACTCGATATTCGCAATCAATGCAGCGGTTTCGTATACGCCCTTTCGGTAGCCGACCAGTTTATTAAAACAGGTATGTATAAAAACATATTGGTAATAGGAAGCGAAAAGCATTCGTTCGGGCTCGACTTTACTACCAGGGGAAGAAATATTTCCGTGATATTTGGGGATGGTGCAGGAGCAGTAGTATTGCAACCCGCAGAAAAAGAAGGACAGGGCATATTAAGTACGCATTTGCACAGCGATGGCGAAAGTGCAGAGTTGCTGGCCATGTATAATCCCGGCACGCATGCCAATCACTGGGTAAAAGAAAAAGTGGCAGATTTTAATGAGGCCGAAATATCGGACATGTTTATGAGTAAGGCAATGATTGATAATGCTCAAAACTTTCCTTTTATGGATGGGCCTTCGGTATTTAAAAAAGCCATCGTTAAATTTCCGGAAGTGATAGTGGAAGCCTTGTCTGCAAATGGGCTCTCTATTGCAGATCTTAACATGTTGATTCCACACCAGGCCAATTTACGCATCAGCCAGTTTGTACAACAAAAGCTGGGATTGAAAGACGACCAGGTATACAACAACATCCAAAAATATGGCAATACTACCGCAGCATCGGTACCCATTGCGCTTTGCGAAGCCTGGCAGTTGGGTAAAATAAAGGAAGGCGACCTGGTTTGCCTCGCTGCTTTTGGTAGTGGATATACCTGGGGTAGTGTACTGATCAGGTGGTAGGATGCATATAATTTCTCATGCAAATCTATCTTTTCATTAGAAACTGGTTGCAGCATTAAGCGGCTAAATGCTGCAACCAGTTATCAATTTTTTGCGCTCTTATTCCTGCTATTTTATTTGACCACAGCAAATTTGTCATTGTACTAAAATTGATTCCGTCAATGTTGGATGAATGGCTTACAAAAAAGAAGTGAATTCAGCTACCTTTGCCCCAATTGAAACAAATGAGCCGCAGAATCATCTATTTTGTCAATCCCATATCGGGTACCCGGGACAAAGCATCCTTACTAAAAAAGATTGAAGCAAAAACTTCGCTTCAAAATATTCCGTTTGAAATTTTACACACCAATGCCGATGGCAATTACTACTTTTTAAAAGAAAAAATAAACCGGGAAAATATTACTGATATCATTATTTGTGGTGGCGATGGTACGGTAAGCCAGGTAGCAGGCACGCTGCTGGATGAAGATATCAATATTGGTATCATTCCTATGGGCTCCGGTAATGGTTTGGCGCTGGCTGCTAAAATTCCAAAAAATATTGATAAAGCGCTGGATATTATTTTTACCGGCAAAGCAGCCTACATCGATTCTTTTTTTATCAATGGTACTTTCAGTTGCATGTTGTGCGGACTTGGATTCGATGCCCAGGTAGCCCACGCTTTTTCAAAGCAGCCAAAAAGAGGACTGGTTACCTATATAAAACAAACCATTCTCAATTTCATTAAAGTAACGCCATGGTCGTTTGAAATAATCAATAAAGGACAATCCATTACAACCGGGGCATATTTTATCAGTATTGCCAATAGCAACCAGTTTGGCAACCAGTTTACCATTGCGCCAGGGGCTAGCCTCAATGATGGTTTACTGGATATCGTTGTAGTTAAAAAAATGAGTAAGCTCTTGTTTTTATGGTCGGTGCTGAGGCAGGTACTTGCAGGTAAAATAAAAGATTTTGATGAACATACCGTTCACAAAAAAAATGTACTGTATTTTCAAACAGAAAAACTGATCATACACAACCCCGATGCTGCACCGCTTCACATTGATGGCGACCCTTCCGGGACCGCTGAAAAATTTACGATTGAGATCATTGCAGATGCATTTAAATTGATACAGCCACTATAATATTTTAATGTAAAATCCCTAACTTACAATAGTTATATTTATTCATTTAAAAAGTTAACGAGTTATGCGAACGGTTGCAAACATTTTACAAAATAAACCACCGGTTTTTAATACGATTGACCCTGATGCCAAAGTGATCGAAGCACTACAATTGATGAATTCAGTTAACCTAAGCTACCTGGTAGTTAAGCGTGACCAGGATTTTTATGGTATTATTTCCGAAAGAGATTACAGCAGGAAAGTTGTGCTAAATGGCCTCCACAGTTCTACCTGTTCTGTAAGGGATGTAATGAGCACTTCCTTACCCATGGTATCCATGCAGGACACTGCCGAAATGTGTATGAAAAGTTTCAATTCCTATAAAACCCGCTACCTGCTGGCATTTGACCAAAACGAATTTAGAGGTGTAATCACCATCTACGATATATTGAGAGAGGCCATTGAAAATAAGGAAATGGTTTTCGATAACCTGGCGCTCCAGGCCTTCACCGATGAACAGGATAGAATTTATTGATCCAATGTTATTTGCCCAGTATAACCAAAAGGTCATGAAGTACCTTTTGGTTATACCGGGTATTAAAGGAAGCGATTACATCTTTTTTCTCTGCTGCTGTTAAATGAAAATTCAATGCAGCACCATGCTCTTCTTTTTTTGGAACATAAATAAACGTAAGCCGTTGCATATTATTCATTTCGGCATCTTTTAAATAGCCGTACTGGTCCGATTGGGTATAATCCTGGAAATTGTGCCAGTTGTGTTGCAGCATGGTAGCGGGTTTCACTACTATATCAGTTATTGATCCGGTTTCCAGCGGATGCTGCCAATAGTCATTCTGCCGGTCTCTTATCTGCAAAATTACCACCCCACCGGTACTGTCTTTAATCCATTGTTTAAAATTATCTATAAAGCGCAGCGTAGTTTCCTGGCCAAAATTATCCCTTATTCCTGCATCCATTACATCAATTACAGGGTTAGTGGGCAACCACACATTGGGCAATACATAAGGGAAGGTTGCATTCATGCGAAGTGCTGTAAGCAGCCGGATATTTCCCGGGTCCTGCCTTTCAAAAAAGGCTGCAAAATCCACCGCATCAGGACTATATTCCTTCTCCCCGGAAAATACGGATGGTTTCATCATAAAACTAATCGGCTGGGTGGCAATCATCATCTTGCGCCCATCACGGGTAATAACAGAATTGTAAATGATCATGGGGATATTGGCAGCTCTTTCATCGGCTGTATAATCTTTGATTTGCTTATTTAACAGGTAGCCGGCATTTTCATTTAACTTCTGTTCAAATGCAAAACCCCTGTCTTTTACGTATTGGAACGGACCAATAGAAAACTTTTGTGCCGGTGCAAAAATATCCCTGCTGATCATAGATGAAAAAATTGGATTCAATAAATCCTGCGTCATCTTATCAGTATAGGACGGATCGTGTAAATTAATAGCAGGGTCTTTCATTTTACGCATATACAGCTCCCTGTAAAAAGTGGTTGATAACATACCGCCGCTTGCCCCACTGATCAAAAATGTTTGTTTCATCAACCGGCCCCTGGTTATGCTGTCTACCTGCTGTAACGTGTTCATTACAAAAGTGGCACTTCGCAATCCACCACCACTTACATTAATAAAAATCATGACGGGCTTTTCAACATCCTGCTTTTTTTTCCAGTTATTCAGAATAGTAAGCATGTTCGCCCTGTCCCGGCTGATGTGGCCCGGCGTACACAACTGCTGTAATGATTGCCTGTCATATTCCGGCCTTTCGTTTTTGTTGTTGTAATTAAGGCCATAGGCTTTATTACGCGGATCGATGATTTCATTTTGGTAAAGCACATTCAGGATCACTATCAATCCAATTAGGAATAACACACTCCAGCTTTGCAAAAAGTAAGTAAGGGCTCCAATCACTGCCACCAGGATAGCGAAAAAAATAAGGATGCTGGCGGCAGCCGGTGCCTGGAAGAACTTAATATCCAGGAAAAACCCACCGGTAATTAAAAAGATAAAAGCCAGCATGATGCCGACCATTGCGGCAAAATGATGCCGTTTAAAAATAGTATCCAGGAACTGTTCGCTGTAATGCTCCACCGGCCTTGCTTTTTTAAACCGGAACCGCCCGGTAATAAAATAAGTCACTTTCATACCAAACCCATCCTGGCGGGATTGCATCGAAATACTGTACACTTTTTTAAAATTGTTAGGGTTGGCTATAACCGGCGTTATTGAACGAAGGATCGTTCTGTCGGCACCAAAAAAAAAGGCAAAAGAAAAAGCGATTAATAAAATCAGCCCGCACAGGAACCCAACAATCAATAAGGCCTGCTCAGGTAAGGTGAGTAATTCTTTTTGTGAATTAAATTGTATTGCCCTGATCAAATAAAAAAGAAGAAATAGTAAAGGCAATACTGCATTGTTCATACAATATTTTAGAAATGGCTTGGAGGTAGTAGCCAGGAATTTAAATCGTTTGGTATGTAAAATAAAAGTAGTGATATTCCAGCTCATGAAGAAAACACCCACCGCGATACCTACCAGTGAGGCGCTTAAAGCATCCACATTTCCCATGTATTCAGGAACAAAAAAAAGTGAATCGGCGCCAAAGCTTTTCATAAACCCGCTATTCACAGCACTCGTCAACACAGCCCAGATGATCAACAATATCTGGTATTTACGAAAGTGTAATATCAGTAACTGAACAGGAAATGAATAAAAAATGTTTTTTACCAAAGGGCGCATTAAATCGTTTTTACTAATGTACAACGATTAAGACAGCTTTTTAATATGTAAGATGGTTTATTTAATGGCACTTGTATGCGAAAAGGGATTTTTCCTCACCAAATACAACAACCCTACCACCACCATCACCAGCAACATTGCAGTAAACTGGTGTGCAACACCCAGCAACACGAGGCGGGATGTGTAAGTGGCATTCAGCACAGTTGCGATACCCAATACAACCTGAAAGGTTACCAGCAATAGGAGTGAAAGGCGTAGACGGATAAACAATGGATTTGAGTTGACTGTTTTAGCCTTCCACCACCAGGCCAATATCAATCCAAAAAGCAAATAAGCAAGGCCACGGTGAATAAAATGAATGGTGATCGGATTATAGGCAAAGTTTTTTGCCATTGGTGTTTGTTCGCCCATCGCCGCAGGTATCATTTTGCCATTGATATCAGGCCATGTGGGCGCCACAATTGCCGCATGCATGCCTGCCATAAACGCACCATACACCAGTTGCACAAACAACACGATTAAAATAGCCACCAATAATTTTTGCAAGAATGGATTTACTACGATTCTTTTAGATGGCACCAACAACCCGAGTGCAAACCATAAAGTATAACTCAACAGTCCCAGAGCGGCTATAAAATGTGTTGCCAGTTCAACTTGGCCTACGAAATATTTTTCAGGTACCAGCCCACTTTTTACCATCAGCCAGCCGATGGCACCCTGTACGGCTCCCAGTAAAAAAAGTATGACCATTGGGATAATCATCTCCTGTTTAAATTTCTTTTTCACCAAAAAATAAACGAACCCCACCAAAAATACCATCCCCATCAGCCTTGCCCATACCCGGTGAAACCACTCCCAGAAAAAAATAGATTTAAATTCAGATAAAGTAAAATTCTGATGCACATATTTAAACTGGTCGGTTACTTTATACTTATCAAACTCTGCCTGCCAGGCTATTTCATTTAATGGAGGCAGTGTGCCGGTAACCGGTTTCCATTCGGTAATGGAAAGCCCCGATTCTGTTAATCGGGTAATGCCCCCCAGCAGTACCTGTAGCACTATCATTCCTACACCAATCAATAACCAAATTGCAACTGCTTTTGAAGATTTGTTTACCTCCACCGCTCTTGTATCAGTTCGGGCGGTTTCATTCCTTTTTAGTATTTCGTTCATAGCGTTTGCAAAGTTAGTTCAGCAATGATTGTTTTTCCACAATGAGTGGTATTTTTATTCAATTAGCAGATATTTGTTCAACACATGCTTCTATCACATCATCAAAATATATTAATCGAGGCCGGACTTGATGAAGCCGGGAGGGGTTGCTATGCGGGGCCTGTATTTGCAGCAGCCGTTATTTTACCGCCGGATTTCCATCACCCTTTACTGAATGACAGTAAGCAACTAACCGAACAACAACGGGACCTGCTGAGGCCGGTTATTGAAAAAGAAAGCATTGCGTTTACCGTAGCCGCAATCGATAATGTTGAAATAGACGCCATTAATATTTTGCAGGCATCCTATATGGCCATGCATGCATGCATCCATCAACTAACAATACAACCAGGCTTGTTGTTGGTTGATGGCAACCGGTTTAAAACTTACCCGGGTATTCCGCACGAATGTATCATTAAAGGAGATGGCAAATATGCATCTATTGCAGCGGCCAGTATTTTAGCTAAAACTTACAGGGACGAATACATGCAGCAATTGCATGTGGAATTTCCACAATACGGATGGGATAAAAATAAAGCCTACGGTACGGCTCAACACCGAATGGCAATTGAACGCCATGGCATTTGTAAGTATCACCGCAAAAGTTTCAATATTTATTCCGGGCAATTAGCCTTACTATAGTCGTTCCTTCTTTTTTCAGGATCCCCAAGATATTCCGAACCATTCCCGGCAATCTATCGACAAATAGAGGTTTCCGGTTATATCTACTCATATTGGATGATTTTATCGCTAACACTCGTAACACCGTTTTTATTCCTGGTTAAAACAAATCAGCATTCAATTAATGGCAAACATTTTTAATACCCTTTAAACCTTTTTCCCCCTGCCCCGTCTGTATATAGGTAACCGGTTATTAAGCATTTCATTTTACAGACATTTAAAAATTATTATTATGAAAACAAGATTCCTCATCGCTGTTGTTAGCTTATTAAGTCTATCAGCTTTCGATGCATCTGCTCAAAATAACCGTAGCCTTCGTGACGAAAGCCAGCGTATTCACCAGGGCGTTAAAAGCGGGGAACTGACCGCTTTGGAAGCCGCCCGGTTAAATACACAGAAAGCACAATTACGAAATGAAGCCATACGCTATAAAGCCAATGATGGCCGCATCGGGCCACGTGAAAGAGCTGATCTCCGAAGGGACAACAGGAGACTCAACAAAAACATCTGTCGCCAGAAACACGATCGCCAAAGAAGATTTTAACCCATCCCTCTCAATAAATTAAACCAGCAATTTAAAACCCAAAAACTGAAATTATGAACACAAAACTTTTATTCGCCACCGCTATTATTTGCACATTGGGCATTGGCTCCGCCGACGCACAAATCAGGAAAACCGCCAAACACCAACACACCCGTATAAAGCAAGGTGTAAGGAGTGGTGAACTTACCAAAGCTGAAACAAAGAATCTTGCGAAAGACCAACGGGAAATACGCCAGGATATAAAATCTGCAAAGGCAGATGGAGTAGTAACCGGCGAAGAAAGGAAAGATATCCGCAAGGATCAGAACCAGGCCAATAGAAAAATCTACCGCAAAAAACACAATAAGCGGGATCGGGATTAAGTGGTTCGAAAAGTAAAAACGTCTCTAAGATTAACATGGTATATTAAGTAAAAAGCACCGGCATTTGCCGGTGTTTTTTATTATGCATCATTTGAGTGCATTTTAAACCGGCGCAACTCAATATAGGGTTGCCAACCTTTTTTAAAGTACTTTTAACAGAATAGCCCCTGCGCAAGGTTCGCAACCCTTCCGACATCCGATAGCTATCCGATTGCAATGCACTTATACCATTTGCCCACATAAAAACCGGATTATAATTTGTAATTTTATTACCATGAACGAATCAAAAAACAAACCGGTATTCAATAAGCGCATCTTTTGGGATGTGAATTTTGAGTCGCTGGATTATGATCAAAAAGCAGGGTTTCTAATAGAACGGGTTTTTGAACGCGGCGATGTGGATGATATAAGACAATGCCGCCGGTATTATGGAGATGAAAAAGTAACTGAAGTACTATTAAATGCAAAATATCTGCCGGAAAGAAGGCTCCATTTAGCCGCTGCCGTTATTGATAAACCCTATACTGAATTCAGATGCTACACTTTGAGACAATTGAACCCGAAACTTTTTCCGTATTAGAAAGATTAATGCGCCTTAAAGTATTGGACCCTTTTTCACTGGTAGGAGGCACAGCTTTATCGCTCAGATATGGTCATCGTACCTCCGTTGACATTGATCTTTTTAATCATGAAAAATTTGATAATGAACCAATCGTGCTGGCACTAAAAAATGAATTTGGAAAAGGCTATAATATAGAAAGTAAGTCTGTCCGCTGGGGAATATTTTGCTATTTGAATGACATAAAGGTCGATATCGTTTATCATCCACATTTACCCATTCGGTCAATTGATGTAAGTGACAATATCAGAATGTATTCGAATGAAGATATTATCGCTATGAAGTTAAATGCCATTTTAGGCAGGGGAAAGAAAAAAGACTTCTGGGACCTATATGAACTGTTGCACCACTATACATTGAGTGATATGATTCATTTTCATGAAACAAAATTTCCCGAACAGAATCTTCTGATAACTATACCCCAGGCTATCACGTATTTTGAAGATGCTGAAGAAAGCGAAGACCCCATCAGCCTGAAAGGACAAACCTGGAAATCTGTAAAAAAATTTATACAGCAACAGGTAAATGACTTTCTAAAATAGGAACATACATACCGAACAAGCCAACCGGGAAAATAAGTAAGCAAATCAACCTTACCTTATTTACCCTTATCAACTTTATATACCTTTCCCGCAATCTACGCCGCCCATTCCCCCAGTCCCTGCCTTATAATACTCCATTCATCACTGGTACAATCAACAATGGTAGAGGGAACCATTCCGCCTATTCCACCGTCAATTACAAAATCTACCAGGTTCTCAAACTTTTCATAAATAATCTCCGGATCTGTATTGTCTTCTACCATTTCCCCGGGCAATGAAGTACTTAATATCGGATTGCCCAACGCATCGAGGATATGGTGACAAATAACATTTTCGGGTATACGAAGTCCGATGGTACTTTTTTTACTCTGCAATATTTTGGGCACCTGCTTGCTGGCCGGCAAAATAAAAGTGTAAGGACCGGGTAAATAATTCTTCAGCATCCTGTACAGGGGAGTATCAATACTTTTGGTATAATCGCTCAAATGACTCAGATCACTGCAGATAAAAGACAACTGCGCCTTATGGGGGTCTATATTTTTTATTTTACAGATCCGTTCAATGGCCTTTTGTTGTTGAATATCACAACCCAGCCCATAAATGGTATCGGTAGGATAAATGATTACCCCGCCATCTTTCAGGCATTCCACCACCTGCTTAATTAGCCTTGGCTGAGGGTTTTCAGGATGTATTTGTACCAACATAAATTTTAGTTTTTTGCGCCAGCCTGCATTTTATTGCTGTTGTATCATCCAACGGTTAATGACAACGTTCTTAGCTATTATAAATTCAACCATCAGGTTAAGGAATGATTCCTGCCTGCTTTCTGCCTGTCAGCAGCTTTCAATTATTTTCATTGAAAAGCCTTTAATTTTACCCATCCTTCAAATATTGAGCCTCACAATGGTATTCCCTTTGTAATAATGGTTATATGATGTGCTGCAGAACCGAAAAAAACAGGGTTACATAGTTAAAACACTTCCTAAACCACTACTTTTGCAGCGATTTAAAATTAATACCGGCAATAAGCCGGCAAAATTAAACAAAATATCATGTCTTTAATCTCAGTTGGAACCATGGCATTCGATGCCATTGAAACTCCTTTCGGAAAAGTAGATCAAATTATAGGTGGTTCAGGCACCTATGTAGCGTATGCCGCCAGTAATTTTATTGATACAATTCAGCAAATCTCCATCATCGGGTACGATTTTCCACAGGAAGAACTGGATGAACTTAAAAAACGTGGCGTACAACTGGATGGCGTAGAAACAGTGGCTGACAAGAAATCATTTTTCTGGAGTGGCAAATATCACATGGATATGAACAACCGGGATACACTGGTAACCGACCTGAATGTGCTGGCGGACTTTAATCCCATTGTACCGGAAAGCTACCAGGGTGCGGAATTTTTGATGCTGGGCAACCTGACGCCGAATATACAAATGAGCGTAATCGATCAAATGAAAGTGAGGCCGAAGCTGATTGCGATGGATACCATGAATTTATGGATGGATATTGCTTTGGATGATTTGAAAGCAGTATTGAAAAAAATTGATGTACTCATCATCAACGATGCGGAAGCAAGACAGTTGAGCGGTGAGTTTTCCATTGCAAAAGCAGCAAAGATCATCCTCGGTATGGGCCCCCGGTTTTTAGTGATTAAAAAAGGCGAACATGGCGCACTGTTATTTCACGAAAACCATGTTTTCTTTGCTCCGGCATTACCGCTGGAAGAAGTATTTGACCCAACCGGTGCCGGTGATACTTTTGCAGGTGGCTTTATGGGATACCTTGCCAAAACAAAAGACATCAGCTTTAACAATATGAAAACAGCCATAATTGTAGGAAGCGCCATGGCGAGTTTCTGTGTAGAAAAATTTGGTCCAAACCGGATGAAAGAAATAACGAAACAGGACATTGATGACAGGTTAGCGGAATTTGTACAACTGGTAAGTTTTGATATTGATTTGGTTTGATAACTGACCAACTATATCGAAAAAACCGAAGTTAATCCAACTTCGGTTTTTTATTGGTGCAGATTTTGGCAAGCAGGCAGTATGAGCCGGCTAATATTTATATTTGTACCAGTTTGTTTTAAGTAAAATGAGTATAAAAGACGCTACCCTTCGAATAATAAACCCTAAGAACCGAAAACTGATTGATAGTGAGAATTCATTTTAAAATCGTAAAATAACAATACAAATGCTTGAAATCATTGCACTTATTATCCTTTGTAAAAAGAATGGAAACCTTGCCATCCAGAAAGGACTAAAATCCATGACCTGGAAATGGTACACTGTATTGGCCTGGCTTGTTGCCGAAATATTCGGAGTAGTTCTTGGCATTGCACTGTTTGGACAGGATAATTTAATTGGAATCATGCTATTGGGCCTGGTGAGCGCCTTTGGGGGGTACCTTTTTATCAAATCCGTATTGGATAAAAAACCCGACTCATTTGAAGAAGACATTAACCGCATTGGTGTAGATGACCTTCACCCACCGCGTAAATAGACTCCCCTGCTTAAATAAAGGAATACTTGTAAATATTATCCAGTCAGTTTCCTGATGTTGACAGCACCGGGCGTTTTATCATCATTTTAGCAATCATTCATGATTTATTTGAGATCAATCACTTACTTTGTCATCTAAAAACACAGAACGCACTGGTATGACAAAAAACAAGCTTTCCCGGATTATTCTTTCGCTGATATTTTTTACCGCTACACTTACTCCAATAAAGGCACAGCGTATTGACTCACTGATTAACATTTTGGATACCCGTTACCCGCAGGAAAAAATCCATATCCATTTTGATAAGGCTTATTACAATGCCGGGGAAACAGTATGGTTTAAGGCATACCTTACCGCGGATAACCTTGCAGGCGCCATCAGCAAAACAATGTATGCTGAACTGCTGGATGAAAAGGGCAATTTATTAGGCAGGAAAATGATGCCGGTATTGCTTTCAGGGGCGTCCTCTAATTTCGATCTGCCAGATACAGTACGTGCCAGTAAACTATTTATCAGGGCATACACTTCCTGGATGCTGAATTTTGATTCCACGCTTTTGTACCTGAAACCCATTCAGATATTACCCGCTAAAAGTGCAACTAAAAAACCGGTACCTGCTTTAACTTATAATGTACAGTTTTTCCCGGAGGGAGGAGACCTCGTTAATAATATTTCATCAAGGGTTGCTTTTAAGGCCAACGATAACCAGGGAACACCTGTGTTTATTAAAGGTGAAATCATAGATGGGAAAGGGAAGAAAATAACAGACTTTTCATCGGTACATGATGGTATGGGTTACCTTACTTTGCAACCAACAGCAGGAGAAAAATATAAGGCGGTATGGAAAGATAAGAAAGGGCTTGTTCATGAAAACTTGTTGCCCGAAGCCAAAAAACAAGGAATGGTATTAAAAACCAATCTTACCGAAAACCAACTAATCTATACATTAACGAGGCCGGATAGTGTAGATGCTACCTATACTTCCTACCAGGTGGTAGCCCAAATGCAACAGCGGCTCGTGTATAGTGCCAGGATAAATATGACAAGAAAAACCAGCGTTTCGGCTCCCATTGAGGTTGACAGCTTACCCAATGGAGTATTGCAGTTAACTATATTTAATGCAGACCAGGTGCCGGTTGCCGAGCGGGTGGTTTTCATTAACCACAATGATTATTTTTTTATAACTGATCTGCATTCGGGAGAAAAAAACCTGGGCAAACGTGGCCGAAACACCCTGCAGATTGATGTAGGTGATGTTTTGCTATCCAACCTGTCCATTTCTGTAACGGATGCAGGACTTAACCCGGTCACTAAAAATGAGGAAAGTATTTATTCCCAGCTTTTATTAAGCAACGACCTGAAAGGTTATGTGTACAATGCAGCCTGGTATTTTTCCAGTAATGAAGATTCGGTAAAGCAGAAACTGGACCTGGTAATGATGACCAATGGCTGGCGGCGGTTTAAGTGGGAAGATGTACTGGCGGGAAAATTTCCAGTCTTAAAAAACCTGCCTGAAAATTACCTGACCATCCGGGGCAAAATACAGGGACTGTCAAAAACATTATTGTACCAGAAAGAGCTCACCGGTATTTTGAAAACCAAAAACGGCGGTAGTAATATTTTTAGTATGCCGGTTAGCAGCCAGGGTGATTTTACACAGGATGGACTGTACTTTTTTGATACCGCCAAATTGCATTACCAGTTAAACAACGATAAGGATAAAACCCTTACTGCATCAGCCAGTTTTGCATTTCAGAATAGTTTTTTAAGGGCGCCTTTACAGTCTGATGCGCAGCTGGCAGCCTTGTATGCCCCGGAAAAAGCAGACAGCCTGGTGCTACAGAAAAGCAGCACCATGGCGGCATTGCAACGTAGCCAGGTAGAGAGCAATAAAGTGAGAACATTGGAAACCGTTCAGCTCCGAAGCAAGACAAAATCATTAAAAGAAAAAATGGAAGAGGAGTATACTTCCGGCTTTTTTAAAGGAGGCGATGGATACACATTTACCACAGAAGATGATCCTTTTGCGAAATCAGCCATGAGCATACTGGCTTATTTGCAGGGAAAAGTAGCAGGTTTGCAAATTTCCACTACGGGTGAAGGAGGTGCTACCTGGCGGGGAAGTGCTACCAGCTTTTTTTTAAATGAAGTAACAGCAGATGTAGGAAGCCTGCAGTCCATCAACATGAACGATGTTGCAATGATTAAGGTATTCCGGCCACCGTTTTTTGGCGCAATGGGAGGCGGTGCCGGTGGTGCAATCGCTATTTATACCAAGAAGGGGGGAAGCGATAATTCGCAGGTAAAGGGCCTGCCATTTACTACGATCAATGGTTATTCAGTTATCAAGGAATTTTATTCCCCGGATTACGAAAAAAATCCGGAGGCGGACGTAAAAGATTATCGCAGCACTTTGTACTGGAACCCCGCAGTGTACTTTGATAAAAACACCCGCCGGGTAACGATTCCTTTCTTTAACAGTGACAATTGCAAAAAGATCAGGGTAACCATTGAAGGCATCAACGAAGCTGGCCAATTGACCAGGGAGGAGAAGATCATTGAATAATTACGAATTGTAAATGAGTTTTACTATTTTGTAAAAAACTACATCCCATGTTATCAAAATCAATGCAGGAGGCGCTGAATACGCAGGTAAAACTGGAAGCAGCTTCTTCACAAAATTACCTTGCCATGGCAAGCTGGGCCGAGATTCAACCCGGGCTGGACGGAGTGGCTGAATATTTTTTTATTCAAAGTGAGGAAGAGCGGGTACACATGCTGAAACTCATGCGCTTCATAAACGAACGCGGTGGCTTTGCGGTTGTTCCAGCGCTGGAACAACCGATCATTACCCACAAAAGCCTGAAAAATATGTTTGAAGATTTCTTAAACCAGGAAATTTCTGTGTCAAACAGTATCAATGACCTGGTGGACCTGGCGCTAAATGAAAAAGATTATGCAACCCATAACTTTTTACAATGGTATGTAAGTGAACAGATAGAAGAAGAAAAAAGCGCCCGCATTTTAAATGACAAATTAGAAATGATTGGTGAAGATAAAAGTGGCTTATACCTGTTTGACCGGGACATCATGGCAACCAGGCAAAGAGGTGGCAGAAAATAAGCGTGTCATTTTAATTAATTTTAAAGCGGTAAAGTTTTCTTTACCGCTATCGTTTTTTCAATAATCTATCCAATATCCTTTTCTTCATTGGCTGCAATTCAATTGCCGCATTCAAATATTCTTCGCAAACTGCTTTCTTTATTTTGAGTACAACGTGAATGCCATTTCTCTTTTTTGTTTACCAGTGACTTTTGGCAGATTCATTATTGCCGCTCATATAACGTGAAATAAATTCGTATTTTGCGAATAACATTCGTATTTTGAAATTATTTTTATATTTGTAATGGTAATCATAACTAAAGGAGCTATCCACGAGTTTGCAAGGAAACACCCCGGTGCCGTTATTCCATTGAACAACTGGTTCGATAAAGCAGTCAATGCAAGTTGGAAAAACTTTACGGAGGTTAAGGCAACTTTTAATACGACAGATTCTATAGGGGATGACCGATATGTTTTTGATATTGCGGGAAATAATTTCAGGCTCATTGCAATGATTCATTTCAATATTAGAACCCTATACATCCGTGCAATTTTAACTCATGCAGAATACGATACCTTATCGAAAACTAAAAAACTGACCGGGCTTTAAGACCATTTAAAAGTTTAACAATGAAAATTACATCAAATAGCCAATATCATTCAGCACTAGCTGCCATTGAATCTTATATTGAAAAGGGGTTTAATAATCTTAATGACAAAGAAACTGAAGCGTTAAAGCAAAATTCTTTGGCAGTTGAAGCTTTTGAAAAGAAGAAATACCCAATGCCGGTTACAACAACTATTTCAGCAATTTTAGTAGAATATATGCATGAAAACAAACTGAACAAAGTGCAACTTTCCAAAATCCTTGAAGTACCCAACTCTACCATGAGTGAAATTATAAATGGGAAAAAAAAACTTAACCTCAGTATTGTAAAAAAACTCCACCAAAAACTTAGTATTGATGGAAACTTTTTACTAGAATCAGCATAAAAATAAAGAGTTCAATTTTTGGAGGAATAATGCTGGAATAACAAGGCCCTTTAAGATCAATTCCAGATTTAAAATCGTAAGCTATAACCCAGTTTTGGGTTGAAAATTTAAAACCGTTGCGGACAGGGCGTTCCCTTCATCCTGTAATCAGCATCGCAGCGTTCATCAGATTTTATTCCATTGGCGGTTAGTTTTTCCCAGATAAAAGCCCCTTCCCCACTGCCCGCACTTCTTGAAAATCCCAGTTTACCGGTAGTGGCATCGTAGGCCATGCCCACCCTTACACGGTCGGTTTCATTGTAGCGCCTGTCAAATAAATCAAGGCTGAGGGTTACCACAAATGCATCGCTGTTTTTAAAATTCATGTTGGTACGGAACCAGGCGCCAATGGCCATCCGGGCATTTTTATATTCGCAGCCAAAACCGGTAGAACTATTCTGTCCCTGTTTATACAACAGTACACTGGGTAATAAATAAGAATCACCATCCTCATCCAGGTCGTATTTATAGCGTACATACCCAAACCATTTACGTGGTAATTTGCTGTAAATATTATTGGTAAGCGATTCATCCGGCTGGTTAATGTGCTGGGCACCTCCACCAACCATCAGGTTTTCACGATAGTAATAAATGAAGCCTGCTGCAAAATCGGCGAAATATTTATTGTTGTTCAATGCGATATCTACCCCCGAAACAGAACCCGGTATGATGCCGGTATTATCAATCTGGTCTGAAAAATACAGCTTGTTATAGTTGATACTCCGGTTTGCCACCCCCGCCTGCAAACCCAGGTGCAACCTGGAGCTGGGTAAACACAACGCATAGGAATACATGGCCTGCAAACTATTCTTTGCCAGGTAACCTTCCTTGCTGCTGGTGAGTAGTAAGCCTACACCACCATGCAAGTTTTTAATATACCGGTCCACGCCAACAGCCGCATATTGCATACCCGAAGGCACATTGATGAAATGGCGTTTATAGGTAGCCGTAAAGCGCAGGTCCATTTCCGCATTGCCGGCAGAGGCAGGGTTAAGCGTAAGCGGGGCATTAAATGCCTGCGAAAAAAACGGGTCCTGGGCAAATGAATGTAAACCCCAAAAAATCATACCGGTGAGTAAATATTTTTTCATTGTATAATTTTTTTAGCTGTTCATTTAATTTTTGCTTTTCAAAATACTCCCCATTCTCCTACCGCACTTACTCATTATTCATCACTCATCATTCATCACTTCACCACCGTAATCGTCCCCGCCTTTTTATACTTACTATCCCCCGGGTAAATCATCCCAAGCCATTCACTTCCATTCAGGAATTTTGCATCGATGCGCCATACATACACATCTTGTTGCACGATGGTTCCTTTAAATTTACCATCCCATGCCTGTGTAGGTGCGCCCTTGCTATCCAATACTTTTGTTTCAAATATCAGTTCGTTCCAGGTGGTATAAATCTGTAACCTGTACTCCTTCAGGCCGATACCCTTTGGTAAAAATTCCCTTAAGTTAGATTGGATACAGTTTGGACAAATGGCATTGGGCACAAACAAATAACCCGGAAATCCATCTATCCTGGCAATTTTAGTGGTGGTGTCGGCGCAGTTGGTGGCCGTATCCAGTACAATCAGCCGGATTGGGTAATTACCCGTATCCACATACTTATGGGTTACATCCCGGGTTCGGGCAAATGTTCCGTCACCCAGCGACCACAGGTATTTGTAATTGGCGCTGTTAAGCGTAAGATTATTAAAATTAAAAGTATAATTGGGTACGGTAATCACCGGGGAAGGTCTGATAAAGAAATCCGCTACCGGTGGTGACTTGGCCAATATAAGATTGGCTTTTACAGCGGAATCCTTACAACCAAAGGCACTGCTGGCTACCAGCTTTATCGTGTACGGAACGATACCCGGCGCAAAGGATTTTGAAGGATCAATAGCCGTACTGGTTGTTCCATCCCCAAAACTCCAAACATAAGAAGCTCCATTGGTAGTCAGATTGGTAAACTGCACCCTTGCGGTGTCGCAGGTAACTATTTGGCTGGCAGCAAAATTTGCCACCGGCTTTAAGGAAACCCTTACCAGTTTGCTGGTAGTATCGGTACAAACACCATCGCTTGCCACCAGGGTTATTAAGTATTGCCCGGGGGTAGTATACAAATGGGTGGGACTGTTAAACGTACTGTTGGCAGATGCATCTCCCCAGTTCCATATATAGCTGCCTGCACCGGTAGTTAGGTTGGTGGTTGCCACATTCAGCACGCCCGTACAACCAAGCGTATCGCTCAACCGGAAGGATGCCACCGGCCTTACCCTCGAAGTAAATGTTACTGAAAAAGTATCCGGCTTGCAGCCAAACACATTATCCGCAATCAGTGTAACGGTGTATACAGCAGACGCCTTTGTAATGGCAAAATCAGGTTTGGCAGCAGTACTTACCAGGGCACCATCCAGCAACCAGCGGTAACTGGTAGTATAGGTAGATGCATCCACAATGACGGGTTTAAATGGCACACAGGCATTGGGATTGGAAATACTAAACTGTGCTTTGGCAAGCGGGTTCATTTGTAGTGTGGCACTGGCCGTATCACTGCAGCCAACTGTATTGGATACAACCAGTTTCGTATTAAACATCCGGGGAAGCACCGCATTAGGTAACACATTGTACCGGTAGGTAAAATTAGCCCCGGTAGAAATCAAAACATTGTCCACCAGCCAGCGGTAACTGATCGGATCGGTTCCGTTGTAAGTTGTTGTATTTAAGTAATTCACGGTTGTATCTCTCGTACACACTGCCAGGTTAAATGGCGTAAAAGATGCAACCGCCTTACCCCTTACCGTAAACCGAATGATCATACTGTCTGTACAACCTGCGGCATTTACGGCCACCAGTTTTGCATAAAAGCTACCGGGTTTATAAAAAGTATATTGAGTTGAAATGTCATTCGATACAATGATGGAAGGAGTAACGGTACTGTCATTGATATACCAGGTAACGGTTTCGTTGATGATGCCGGGTGCGGTTACATTCAGTTTAAAAGGCGCACAGTTGATAGTGTTGATATTTGACTGGATGGTTACCACCGGTTTTGCCAATACAGCAACCGGCAATACCAGCGTGTCGAAACAAACGGTACCCGAAGCGTTGGTTATTTCAGCCCGTAGCAGGATATTGTAATTACCTGCAACAGGATAAACATGCACCGGGCTCGTTCCTGCACTGGTACTGCCATCTCCCCAAAACCAGCGGTAGTTGGTTGCATTGGTGGAAGTATTCGTCACCCGTATGCTATTACCTTCGCAATAAACGGAGGCATTGGTTGTAAATGCAGCCACCGGTTTTGCATACACGGTCACCTGCCGGTACACCGTAGTATCACTGCATCCATTGGTGATATCAACCGATACTGTAAACACACCAGCCGAATTGTAAGTATGCACCACCGTGCTTTGATTGTTGTTGGTTATTACCGCCCCGGTATTATCACCAAAATTCCAGGTGTAGCTGGTAGCCCCCGAAGTATTGTTGCTAAACGACACAATGTGTGGCGCACATCCAAACAATTGCGAACTGTTTACATTGATCAGGGGTTTTATAATATTGGGAGCCACTCTTACATTGATGGATTGGGTATCCCTTGAACATTGGTTTTCTGCAATCAACCGGATAGTAAAGGTATCTACGGCCTTGCCGATATTGTAGGTATAATTAAAAGATCCATTTGTAAATGTGGTGTCTTTTTTCCCATTGCCAAAATCCCAATAGTAGGTGTTTGGTCCGCCCGGCGAGGTATTGGTGATCAGGATCGTAAAAGGTGAACAGCCAAAAGTGGTATCCACTCCAAACCTTGCTTTTGGATTGGACCTTACTTTCACACTGTCCCGCCACACGGTGGTATCGCATCCATTGTATGCTCTTAAGCTGATATGGTAGGTAGTATCGTTAAAGAAGGGACTGCTGTTAAAAATAATGGTACCGGGTTGCACCTGGTTTAACTTTACCCCATTGCCAAAATCCCAGAAAAAATCTATGCCGCTCAAAAGGTTGGAGGTATTGTTAAACGTCACCGGTAAGGGCCCGCAGCCAAAGCTGGTATCTTTTGAAAACTTTGCCACCGCGGTAATTACGGTAATGAATTGCTGATCCATGCTATCCGTTTTGCAACCAAACTGGCTGGTAGTTACCAATTTGATGCGCACGGTATCGGCAGGGTTTTGTATGGTGTAGCCGGGGAAGATGCCGGTGCTGTTGCTGCCGAATAATATGCCGTCTGCATACCATTGGAAAAGGCCATTTCTATCTAACAGCGGATTTGTTGTAATGGCTGTTGTAAGATTAAAAGGTGCGCAGGAAATTAATGGATTCGATACAAATAATGCCTGTGAATTTTGCCTGATGGTGATTTTAACCGGTACACTGCTATTTGCCTGCGGTCCGCTGCAAAGACTAGTAGTTGCAATCCTTCGGTAAAATGTAGTTACCGGTAAAGATGGTGGCTGATAATCAACACTCATTGCTCCCGTAATATTTATCCAGTTGATACTGTCTAAACTCTGCTGCCATTGATAGGTCGGGATACCATTACCACCTGTAGCTACCTGGCCGGTGATAAGTGAAGGCGGTGTATTGATACAAACAGAGTGATTGCCAGCTATTGAATTATTAACAATGCCTCCAATAACGGTAAGTACCATGGTATCTTTATCAATGCAGGATCCGGAACCGTAAGTATAAATTAAATTATATTGTCCTGCGGTGGTTGGGGTAAATACCCCCAAAGGATTTATGAAACTTGTACCTGACCATGCACCACCGGCCGGAAATCCGGAAAAATTAATCGTTTTTAGATCCTGGCAAATGGTGGTATCCTTGCCGGCATCAGACACCGGCGGATCAATAACTGTGACATTTAAGCTATCTGAAGTACCACATTGGTTTAACGCTGCGGTATATTTCAAATTATAAATACCGTTACCGGCGGCCTGCGGATTGAATGAACCTTGTGGTGTTATATTAAGACCTGACCATGTACCGCCTGTTGGCAAACCTATAAATTGTACAACGGGGGTATTATTACAAACTACGCTATCCTTACCGGCATTTACAACAGGGTAAGGTTGAATAACTACGGTAACTTTTGCCGTGTCTGCGCAACCATTGATATTTAACCCAACCACCTGGTATTGTGTTGTAGCTGGTGGTGTGGCAATAACCGTGTCACCGGTAGTAGTATTTAATCCCGTAGAAGGAAACCATGTAAAACTTCCGGTACCTGACGCAGTTAACTGAATACTGGAACCTGCACATATATTACCTGATGACGGATCTAAAAATACAACAGGCCTCTTTTTGACCGTGACTAAAACCGTATCTCTTGAAAGACAGTTTGCACCAGCAGACGCTGTAACTATATAGGTATAAACAGTGTCAGGCGATGATCCACTATAAACCCGTACAACGGTTGGGTTTGCAACCAAGGGATTCGACAGGCCTGTTGAAGGTATCCATTGGTAACTGATCCCCGGTGTTCCCACCGTTCCAATTGCGGTACCTGACTGACTACAAATATCTTTATCGAAACCTGCATTGGAACTAGGTGGAGCAATAATATTTACACCGGAATTAGCTACAGTATTTCCACATTCATTTGTTACGGTTAACTGTATTGGATGAGTACCTAACAAGGAGTAATCAATCGCTCCCGGAATCAAACTTGCAGATGCAGAGGGTGTACCATTCGTAAAATTCCATTCGTATTTTAAAATACTGTCAGCATAACAGGCTGATACCGCCGCAGTGGGGCTTATGGTATTATTGGCACATATGCTATTGATTGGATTAATTAAAATTTTAGGCTTTCCAATAACAGTAAATGTATCTGTAATGGTTGCTGTTGGACATGAAAAATTTGTTCCTACAGCAGTAGTTGTAAGCCGAATGATATATTTACCCGGAGCATTGAATTGGAATTCCGGATTTGTAGAAGTTGCTGTTGTTCCATTACTGAAACTATAATTGTTTCCGGGCGTACCACATCCCAATGGATCAATATAAGTAACTGTCCAGTTGTAGGTATCACCCTGGCAAAGTCCTGCGGGAGATGTATTGGTAATTACTGATGTACCGGTAAGGCATGCTTTTCGGTTACTCATTGTAAATGATGCCTGTGGCGGATTCCGTACACAAATGGTTTGCACAGTACTGTCCAGGCCACAACGGTCGTTAAATATATAAAGCTTTATAGTATATGTCCCGGCAACCGTAAAGTTCGCAAATAACAAGTTGGTACCCGATGTCCATAAAAATCCATTTGCCGGACTGCCGTTTAAAGAACCCAGTGTTCCACTGGTTATTGTAAATCCGGTTGTTGGTGAAATAGCCCAAACTTGTTTCCCGGAATTAGTACAACTGGAATTACCACCACCGGTAGATGTTACAACTCCGCCATAAGTGGAAGTACTTCTTATAACCGTGGAACTGTTTGTACAAACTGTATTACTGGGTGTAACGAAAATAGATGCCCTGGGTTTTCCGGATACATAAATAGGAATAACACTTACACTGGTTAGATCACAAGGATTTTCGATATTTAACGTTGCTCTGAAGGAATTTGCAAATGTAACTGCACCATTACTGCTTACTGATCCGCAGGAAGAATAAGTAAAATAGTGTGTAACCGTATCCGGTGGTGGATGCGTAAACACCTGGTCGGGACTTCCATCATTAATAGTTACTTTATAAATTGTACCCGGTGAGTTATTCTGGTATCCTGTAATTACAAACCTCAATGAGTCCGGTGCACAAATATTTGTATTACCCAAACTACTGAAACCCCCGGCAGGATTGGTACCCAGAAAAATGATGTATTTTCTAATCCCTATACAACCATCGGGGCCGGTCACTTTTATTGTTAGCGTTTTAGAACCAATGGTATAAGTGTGGGAAATGATACTGTTTGCAGGCCAGCTTGTAAAAGTACTATCGGGAGAGAGATCTCCCCAAATGATTGTATAACTCACGTTAGTGCTTATGGTGCGAGACTCGTTAATAAATTTAAAAACATAAGACGGCGTATTGGTACAAACTTTAAAAGTTGCATTGCCAGCTGTATAAATAACGCCAGGATCAGCATTGCCAATTGAAGCATCTGGTGTCTTTTTAATAGTAACTGCCTGGCTAGCTGAATCTCTACAGCCGAACATATTGGTAGCTACCAATTTTACGTTGAAAATCTGATTGCCGGCAGGGGGGGCTATTGCACTGAGAAACTGGTGTGTAGGGCTGATAGCATTACTGGTGGTTCCGTCGTTGAAATTCCAAAAATATGTGTTTTGATTGCCGGTTGAATTGTTAGTGAATACAATTGGGATGTCCCCACAAACATTATTTGGGGTAAAACTATAATTTACAACAGGTTTGATATCAGATACTCTTACTATAATATAAAGCGAATCTTTATTCGTTCCTGAAGATATAAATTGAACAGTGCTGTCAATACCAGGCGTATTATATGTAATTGCTGGTGGAGAAAAACCGATAAAAGTAGCAGGTGAGCCCAGATCAAATTTCCAGTTCATAGAAGCTACTCCTGTAGCAGTACTTTGGTATGTAATCGATCCGCCCTGACAAACGTTTACTGTATCTCCCTGGTTTACTATCCGACCATTTACCCTCATTCCGGGGAATAATTGAGCGGTAAGATTAATTGAAAAAAACAGTAAGGATAAAACGGATAAAATAAGCTTCATCAACAGTTATTATTGGTTAAAATTTGCTTCCACAGAGCACGCAATCAGTGTTTGAATTCGCAGTAAGAAATAAGCTGACCAGAATTTCTTAAATATAAATGTTTTTCCAGATACAATTGTACAAATACTAGTTACAATAATTAAAAGGGTTTTACCTGTTAATGGTCTATAACGAGATGGAGGTTTGCTTTTTTACTTTACTTAATTAATTTTTCCATTAATCGGATCCGCCACAGGGTTCACTAAAGCCTGATCATGCCCGTTAAGCAGTTTTGCAAAAAAAATTACACTCCTGTCGTTTATAAATGTGGTTGTGTGCCAGACCATTACTGTTCCCAAAATCACAGAACCGGATAACGATTGATTATCATATTAAATTGCGGATAGCATGTAGTTTAATTTTAATAAGACACCGGCTTACTAATCCGGCATTCCTTCCAGCGCCAGCAGGAACGCATATTCCCTCGCTTTATCTTTTAGCGGTTTGTACCTGCCCGAAGCGCCCCCATGCCCCGCTTCCATATTGGTGTACAGGAAGAGTTTATTGCTGTCCTTTTTCAAGGCCCTTAGTTTGGCCACCCATTTTGCGGGTTCAAAATATTGTACCTGGCTATCGTGCAGGCCGGTGGTGACCAGCATATTGGGATATGCCTTTTTTTCTACATTGTCATAGGGAGAATAGGATTTCATGTACTGGTAACTTTCCTTATCCGCAGGGTTTCCCCACTCATCGTATTCGTTGGTGGTAAGTGGGATGGATGCATCGCTCATGGTGGTAACCACATCTACAAAAGGAACCGCCGCGATAATTCCATTCCACAGATCGGGCCGCATATTTGCGATGGCCCCCATCAGCAGGCCGCCGGCACTTCCTCCATTGGCATACAGGTGTTGCAGAGAAGTGTATTTTTCAGCAATCAAAAATTCAGCACAATCAATAAAATCGGTAAACGAGTTTTTCTTTTTCATCATCTTGCCGTCTTCGTACCAATACCTCCCCAGCTCCTGTCCGCCACGGATGTGCGCAATGGCAAATGCAAAACCCCTGTTAAGCAGGCTAAGTCGGATACTACTGAAATATGCATCCGAACTGATACCGTAAGAGCCATAAGCATATAATAGCAAGGCCCCATCACCATCTTTTTTGAACCCTTTTTTGCACACGATAGAGATCGGGACTTTAGTGCCATCCTTCGTTGGAGCAAACAACCGCCGGGTTTCGTACTGTTCGGGGTCGTATCCGCCTACCACTTCCTGCTGCTTCATCAGTTTCTTTTCTTTACTCACCATATTATAATCAAATACAGAATTAGGGGTGGTTAAAGAAGTATAATTGAAACGAAGGGTATCGGTGTTGTAATCCGGGTTGGCCGTGATATTGGCGACATAAGATGGTTCGTCAAAAGTGAGGTAGTGGCTGTTATTGTTTTGCGTGTTGAGCACGTGTATCTGCGTAAGCCCACCCTTTCTTTCATTGATGGCGAGGAAATTTTTAAACAGGTCGAAACCTGAAATCAATGTATTTTCATCGTGCGGAATAAGGTCCACCCAGTTACTGATATCCTTTTTATCTTCAGGGCAGGTTACTATTTTAAAGTTCCTCGCCTGCAGGTTGGTACGAATATAAAACCGGTCATTGGCATGATCCACATCGTATAACACTTCCTTCATGCGGGGCTGAAATACTGCAAATGTACCTTCCGGCTCGTCGGCGCTGATCCATCTTATTTCCGATGAAAGCGTGGCCTGTGATGTGATGATGATGTACTTTTCCGACTTCGATTTTCCCACACCGATATAATTGGAAGGATCCTTTTCTTCATACACCACTTTATCGGCTTCGGCCAAATCACCCAATACATGCTTCTTTATTTTTTCTGATAAAAGGGTAACCGGGTTTTTAGCGGTATAAAAAATAGTTTTATTGTCGTTCGCCCACACAGGCCCACCTTCCGTACCGGGTATTACATCCGGGTAAGTTTCTCCAGTCTGCAGATTTTTGATGTAAATTTTATATTCCCTGCGGGATAAGGTATCTACTCCAAACGCCATTAACCGGTTATCGGGGCTTACAGAAAATCCAATCGCAGAAAAATAATTATGCCCTTCGGCCATGGTATTTACATCCAGCAATACTTCTTCGTCCGCCTCCAGGGTTTCTTTTTTACGGCAGTACACAAAATAGTCTTTGCCTTCTACCAGCCTGCTGTAATAAAAATGCCCGTTTTTAAATACCGGCACCGATTGATCCTTCTCCTTAATGCGGGCCTTCATTTCCGTGTACAATTTGTCTTGCAGGCCCTTTGTGGCCAACAACATGGTATCATAGTACTTATTTTCCGCTTCCAGGTAGGCGACTACCTTGCCGCTATCGGGCCCTTTCTTAAAATAATCGTTCATCCAGTAGTAATCATCTACCCGCTTATCATCATGAGCCAGTAATTCTGTTGGCTTTATTTCAGCCATGGGTGGTTGTATATTTTCGGGCCAGGTATGTTCAGTTTTTTTCACTTCAGTTTGGTTGATGCATGATAGAATGAGCAAAGGTAAAAATAGTACAGTGGGGTGGTTTTATATCGCTTTTATTACGATGGGCTGTACCCATCGCTTTGGTATTACGCCCTTACAGGGCTTTTAAAATTACATAGCCCTGTAAGGGCGGCATATCTCAGCACAGGGTACAGCCCTGTGATATGCATTCAATCCCACACATATCGTTCATCATAAGCGACCATATTTTTCTTTAGCAATCCCCTGAATTCATCCTGGAAAGTTATTTTGCTGTGATGTGAATGTTGATTATTGATATAGGCTATTACCTTATCTACCTGCGTGGGACTTACAGAAAACGCACCATACCCGTCCTGCCAGTAAAAATTTTTCAACGATTCATCTTTTGTTTTCATCCATTTGGAAGAATGCGATTTTACTTCTTCCAGCAATTTCATCAGGGCGATTTTCTTTGATAATTTACAAAGCAGGTGAACATGATCTGTATAGCCCCCAATCTTTATCGGATCGCAATCCATATTGTTGCAGATGCCGCCGAGGTAACTATGTAATTCCTCTTCATAAGGCGGTTGTATAAATGGCTCGCGGTGCTTTGTACTATATACAATGTGGATATAGTTGGTTACTAATGACTGGCTCATGTTTTTATATGGATGGTTATTGATAACTGATGGCTTTTTGCGATGGCCGAGTAGGCAAGCGGGAGTCTCACCCGCAAGCCTCTCACAGAGCCGTACGTGACAGTCTCCCGTCATACGGTTCCTGTTATTCTTTAATAATCTAATAGTACCCCTCCCGCCAATGATAAAACATCACAGGATTTTCTTCTCGTATCATTGACAGTTTTCTGACCGCTTCTTTTAGGGAAGTGATTTTGTATTTCTGCTTTATCCATTTTAACAGTCGTCTTTCTAATCGTAACATTGTTTGCCTTAATTCTCTTTTACCATATAGACCAAAATAATTTATCCATCCTATTACCCTGCTGTTTAGCTTCGCTGATATTTCCACTATATCTTGTTGGGTGTTGCGCCAATTTACTGCTGTCTTTATTACCTCAGTTATCTTCTGCTGATTTTCCCTGCTTATCTCTGCCGTAAAAGCAAGATAACTGGTACGCTTGCAGCTCACACCGCTACTTCTCCTTGGCTGAAAACTGAAACCCAAAAACCCAAACTGAACTTTGCTGTGAGCTGCTTTTCTTCTATAGTCCTTGCAATACACTATCTGCGTCTTCTGCTCATTTAATCGCAACTTTACCATCGCCAACCTTTGTTTGATGGCTTCAAGTAACGCTTCTGCTTCCTGTTTACTTTGACAGTGTACTACCATGTCGTCTGCATACCTTACAAATTTCACATGCTCATAATTCTGTTCAAGCCATTTGTCTAAAGAAAAGTGTAAATACAGATTGGCCAACAGGGGGCTGATTACTCCTCCCTGTGGGGTGCCTTTGCCTCCCCGGTCGTATTCCTCTCCATCCTTGTTGACGATCTTCATTTCTAGCCATCTCTTTACATACATACTTACCCACTTGTCTTTGATTACGTGTTCTACCGCTTTCAACATCAACTCATGATCTATTTCATCAAAGAACTTGCTGATGTCCAGGTCTATTACCCAGTCTGTTGTTTTACAATTCTTCCGTACTTCCTCTATTGCCTGTTTTGCACTCCTGAGTGGGCGGTACCCGTAAGAGTTGTTATGAAATATTGGTTCTATACGCTGTTCCATGTACTTCTTCACTACCTCCTGTGCTATCCGGTCTCGTAAAGTAGGTATGCCCAGCTTTCTCTTACTTCCGTCTTTCTTTGCTATTTCCGTTTCCCTGACTGATGAAGGAAAGTAGCTGCCTGAGGCCAGACGGTTCCAGATGACATATATGTTATTCTGCAACTTCTTATCAAAGTCGTTCCAGCTTTCTCCATCTACGCCCGCTGCATTACCGCCATGCCGCACCTTCTGATAGGCATCTACTACCTGTTTAAATTCTATCGGTACTGTTTTGACTACGTGTACTTTCATCTAAATCATCCTCCATTTTAGTGAAGTTGTCTAACTTGTGTTCACTTAAATAACCAGACCCCTTCGCTCCATTCCCATTACAGAAACTTCTTCGCTACTATGGATCCGTCCGACTACCTGCTGGCATAAATGTATTTGCTTCTACGATGACTTATATCCAAATTGTACTTCGGAATGCTCCTTCAGCTTCCTACGCTTAAGAAAATCCAACAGGTTCTCTCAAGTTCTCTTTCAAAGCCTGTAACATGTTCATGCCGTCTCTATAACGGTGGGCATGCAGCCAGCAATCAGGTGTCCGCTGCACTTGTCCTCCCCTACGCACTATCAAGAGAGTTTTGCCACACGAGTTAAGCATTTTCGATACGTCTTCGACGGTTAACTTTCGTTCATCTCCATTGTTACATAACTGACCTCTTTCGAAGCCTTTTCCTCAGCCGTTCACCACCGCTATTTTACAATAGAAGCAGCGTGAGGCGTTTTAAAAGCGCTACCTGTAAAGCGCTTCTGATGGGCCAGACCGATTAGCACTTCAGCCTTCCACCATCTTTGAAAGAACACGCAAGATCTTTAATAACTGCTTCTTGACACAAAGTGCGACGCAAGGATGATGCTATGAAAAACTACCGCTGGTCACGAAAATTTATTTCTTATTTCTTTCAATTCCATCATTGTTACAGTTTGCTATAAAATCTCGTTCACCCCTTCAGGGGATGGGGATTTAAATCACAAAATTCAACACATCCGGCAAAGGATTTTTATCCCT
>JANPIJ010000226.1:0-18228 GCA_031424955.1 Ferruginibacter sp.
TAATTTGAAACAGTTCTTAACGAGTTAGCAATAGAAGTGCTACCAGGCCATGATGCGTTGCTTCCGGTTTGTCCGCAAAATGCCCAAGGGTCGTATGTATGTACATGAAACGACAAGTACCTGTCTGAACCACCGCCTGGAAGACTTGTAATTGACGGATAGACATCATCTAACTGGTTATGATTTCCCATCCCATTGGTAGAAACCATCACTACACGATTGGTATTCAGACCACCTGTAGCCCTGATTGCGTCATAGCCAACCTTATTTATTTGACGGGTTAATGCCTATGCAGCACTGCCTGGAGGGCTTGCTCCACCATTCCAATCACCAAAAACCCCATGTGGTTCATTTAAAACCTCAAAAATAAGTAAGTGAGAATAGTCTTTGAAGTGGGTTGCAATGCCAGTCCAAAGATTTGCAAACGCATTATTGTACTGTGCTGTACCGTTATAGTTATTATTTAGCCAATGCTCATGATGCGTATTTAAAACAACAAACATTCTTTTATTGATAGCATAATCAATAGCTGCTTTCAATTGAATAAATCGTACATGTGAAAAGTTAATATTACCATTCGCATTAGCAAGGGTATTCCCGCTAAATCCGTCCATCCATGTTACAGGAATACGGATATGTCTCATGCCGGCATTAGCATACAGATCGATAATTGGGTAGATGGAGGTTGGATTGGTGCTTTGTAATGCATAATCAAAAGTGTTTCCCAGGTTGAAACCCGTTCCCATAGAATCAATCACAGCAGCAGCGGATACAAAAGTTGGAGTTGTAACTACAGGCGGGGTTATAATTGGGGGGAGATGGTGGTAGAGGATTACTATCTTTTCCACATGAGCTTTGAGATATTAAAAATAAAGATGTTATCAGAATCAGAAAAACATCCTTATATAATTTTGTAGTATGGTTGTTTTTCATTTTTACTATTTTAATATTTAATAGTAATTTTTAGGGTTTAACTTTAACTTTAGTAGTACGAAAAAAATTTACGAAGTATTTTTTAAAAACTATTTGGCTGTTAACGAAAGTAACCTACCCCCATCCTCCACACTTACATAAATTTTACCGGCAGGGCCCATTTTTACATTGCGTATGCGGCCATTATTTTCTAGTAAAATGGTTTCATTGCCTGGCACACCATTAGCCATTTTTATCATTAGTAATTGCCGGCGGCCAAGGCTTCCCATTAGCATATTGCCATTCCAATCTTTGAATGAAGGGTGATTGATAAAGGTAAGTCCCGCAGGTGCAAATGCCGGCGTCCAGCTTTTAAGCGGTGCCACAATACCCGGACCATTATGTCCGTTACTAATGGTGGTTCCATTATAGTTAATGCCGTTGCTATATAATGGCCAGCCAAAATTTTCTGCAGCTTGAACGCGGTTAAGTTCGCAGCCACCACTTGGTCCATGCTCATTTACAAAAAGCCTTCCGGTTGCCGGTTCAAAAGCCATGCCTTGCGGATTGCGGTGTCCATAACTATAAATGGTGGTCCGTGCTGTTTGGCCGGGAAGTAATGGGTTGTCATTTGGTACACTTCCATCAAGATTTAATCTATGTATTTTACCCCAAAGCGTATTAAGTCGTTGCCCGTTTTGATGGGGACTCGAAGCCCCGCCAAGGGTTCCACCTCCGCCTTCTCCCACACTCCAATATAATTTACCATCAGGGCCAAACGCAATTCGGCTTCCAAAGTGACCATTCCAGGTAGAAGCTGATTCAGTGGTTTGAATCACCTGCCAATTGGTAGCTGCGTTTCCAATTAATGTAAACTGTGCAAGCGAAAGAAAACCGCCTGTAATACTATATGTTACAAATACACTGCGGCTTGTAGCATAATCCGGCGAAATGGCTACATCGAGTAATCCACCCTGCCCTGTTGCCGAAATATTAGCAGGCAAGCCCGTAATAATCGTGTTGCTGCGTGTGGTAGTATCAAACAACTGCATAGTTCCAGCTTTTTGAGTAAACAGCAGGTTGCCATTGGGCAGTACATCAAAGCCCCAAATAATACCCTGACTGGTTAGCAAAGTGGTTATCGTAATGTTTGGTGTACCGGTTACAGGCGGGGTTATAACTGGGGGAGATGGTGGTTCAGCATTTTTTGAACATGAGAAAAGAAACACAAGAAATGCAAATGTTAGTTGGATGTGCCACACTTTTTTAAATGAGTTAGAATAATTGCAGGTCATTTAAATCATTTTTTTGATGTATTAAAATAACATATGAAAATTAAAAATGTTTAACGGTTTATGATTACGGTCGTTTTACGCTTGTTAGCGGTAGTGCCTTATAAATCTAATACAATTTTGATATTATTTTTAAGAGTAGATATCTGATCTTTTGTAAGCGCTCCAAGTTGCTTTATTAATCTGTTATTATCAATTGCACGGATTTGATCAACCAAAACGTCACTGAGTTTTGAAAGTTGATTTTTCTTTAAATGGACTCTAAGCAATTCGACATCCGTTTTAATATTTGTTGTCACAGGACAAATCAAAGTTGATAAATGAGTATCATTTAATAAATCTGTTTGAATTATCACAACTGGCCTGGTTTTACCAGGCTCTGTTCCTCTTGTCGGATGAAGGTCTGCTAACCAAATGTCATATTGTTTAATTCTCATCAATTAGTTTTTCAAATTCTGCTAAAACCTCCATTGAATCGTCGCTGGTTCTTTTTGACTCCTTAGTTAATTGATTTTTCAGTAACCGACGCTTATTAAAGAGGTTATAAAAACTGACAGCTTCATTGATATAACGATTTCTCGCTAATTGGAGCATTGAGGTTATTTCTTCAGCTTCATCAAAAGTCTTGTCATCTAATTTTAATGATAAAGTTTTCATGGTTCAATTTTTATAAAAGTATACCTTTATAGTATATACTCAAAAATTATCTTTTAGAGAAGATGTCGATTGGCAGTACAGCTAACAAACCTGTTTGAGCAGCGAGGTTGGACAGTTCTTCGCTTTTGGGAGTGTGACATTAAACGGGCTTCCTTAAACTTGATGACTCTAATGCCTTAACACAAAAAGGCATACACATTTACCAGCGCACAACAACGCAACAAAGAAGCAAACCACTTTAAGGGTTTTCTTTTTAGCCAACATTCCATCAGTAGGATACAGAAAAAGGGCAGCACACAATAATGGATTAGCAAAAGCCAGGGAGGGACATTGAAACTGCACAGTAGCAACATGACATCGGTGGTTAGGGGCTCTACCCGTGCAAATAATCTTTTCGTTTAAATTCATCTTCACATTTTTTTAAGGCATTTCCTACGGGCTCTACCAACCCCCGGTGAATGCTGCAATTTTATGGTGTTGCGTTTGATCATTAACTTTAGCAATCATACCATTATCAATGACTGACAAAACTAACTCAGCACAACCTGTTCCGGCTACCCAACTGAAAAGAACCCTTGGCCCTGTAATGCTTTGGGGGCTCGGCGTCGGTTACGTAATATCGGGTATGTACTTTGGCTGGAACCTTGGACTGCCTGCGGGTGGCACCCTGGGGCTTGCCATCGCGACTTTTTTTATCATCATTCTTTACATCACGTTTACGTTTTCATATACCGAACTGGCCTGTGCCATACCAAAGGCAGGTGGAGTATTCGACTATGCTACGAGGGCCATGGGCCGTGAAATAGGTTTTATTGCAGGTATGGCGCAGATCATTGAATTTGTATTTGCGCCCCCTGCCATTGCTGCTGCCATAGGCGCTTACTTTCATATTTTCTTCCCACAATTTTCCGTTACGGCCATTGCCATTTGCGCCTATATCATTTTTACTGCGCTAAACGTATATGGTGTAAAAGCCGCTGCTACTTTTGAATTACTGATTACAGGTTTTGCCGTGTTTGAACTGCTGCTGTTCAGCGGAATTACACTGCCTCATTTTCATTGGGCCAATCTTACCCAAAATGCCTTCCCTTTTGGATGGAAAGGTGTGTGGGCCGCCACCCCTTTCGCTATCTGGTTTTTTCTTGGGTTGGAAGGGGTGGCCAATGTAGCGGAGGAAACGGTTAACCCGCAGCGCAACGTGTTGAAGGGCTTTGGTTCCGCTTTGCTAACATTGATTATTTTATGTGCCCTGGTATTTATTTCTTCCGTAGGCGTGGGCGGCTGGGAAAAAGTAGTGTACCCAACACCAGGTGCCGACGCATCCGATTCGCCGCTGCCACTGGCTTTGTCGCAGATAACGGGTAACAGCGGGTGGTTGTATCATTTGCTGATCACCATCGGTTTAATGGGGTTGGTGGCATCTTTTCACGGGTTGATACTGGCTGCCAGCCGTGCTACTTATGAGTTTGGCAAAACGGGTTGTATTCCCACCATCTTTGGTAATATACATCCCAAATTTAAAACGCCTGGCAATGCCTTAGTCCTGAACATGGTCATCGGTATCATCGCTTTGTTTACCGGCAAAACGGGCGACATCATTACCATTGCGGTGTTTGGCGCTATCGGGTTGTATATCCTGGCAATGATTTCGGTACTGGTATTAAGAAAAAAAGAACCAGCCATGCCCCGCCCGTTCCGGGTGCCCTTCTATCCCTTTTTTCCCATCATTGCATTAATGATCGCGGTGGTTTCAATGGTGGCCATGATCTCCCTGAATATTAAATTAGCGCTCATTTTCTTTGCTATACTGGCACTTGCTTATATTTGGTTTCATTTTATTGTAAAACGAAAAATAAATGGCCAGCCAACAATCACTAACCGATGAAGTACTGAGGCAATTAGCAGAACAAAATACCGAGAAGGTAAAGGTAGCGATAACAGATATCGACGGTGTACTGAGAGGTAAAATGATCAGTTATGAAAAATTTGTTTCCATCGTAGAAAAAGGTTTTGGCTTTTGCAATGTGGTGTTTGGATGGGATGCCGGTGATATCGCCTACGACAACAGTCAATATACCGGCTGGCATTCCGGTTATCCCGATGCTACCGCGGTAATTGACCTTCATAGTTTCCGGCAAATTCCCTGGGAAAATGACACCCCTTTCTTCCTGGCAGATTTTCGGGACGTTAAAGGAACAGACCTGCCGGTATGCCCCCGGAGTTTGTTAAAGCAAATCATCCGGCAGGCTGCCAAAAAAGGGTACACGCCATATTTTTCACAGGAGTTTGAATGGTTTAACCTGGTCGATAATACAACCGAATTGTACGCCGGAAAATTCCGTGATGTGCAACCTTTAACGAATGCTATGTTTGGTTATTCGATGCAGCGTGCTGCGGAAAAGAATGAATACTTTAATGACCTGTTCGACCAGCTTAAAAAGTTTGGCGTTCCGCTGGAAGGGCTGCATACCGAAACCGGCCCGGGTGTGTATGAAGCAGCCATCACCTATTCCACCATACTGGAAGCGGCTGACAGGGCGGTGCTTTTTAAATCGGGTGTAAAACAAATTGCCCATCGCCATGGCATCATCGCCACCTTCATGGCCAAGTTTAATGAAAATTTGCCCGGTTGCAGCGGTCATGTTCACCAAAGCCTTTGGAATAAGGAAGGAAAGCAAAACCTTTTTTACGATAAAAAAAAGGAGTCGGGCATCAGCTCCTTAATGGAAAGTTATATGGCCGGGCAACTGGCCTGCCTGCCATTCATCCTGCCGATGTTTGCGCCTACGGTTAACAGTTATAAGCGCCTCGTGGAAGGAGCCTGGGCGCCCACTACACTAACCTGGGGAATCGACAACCGTACTACGGCGTTGCGTGCATTACCTGGCAGCAGCAGTGCCACCAGGCTGGAAACAAGAGTGGTGGGGTCAGACAGTAATCCCTACCTCGCCATGGCCGCGTGTCTTGCTGCCGGCTTGTATGGCATTAATAATAAACTGAAATTAAAAACACCCGCCACTACAGGTAGCGGATATGCGGATAAAAAGAATGGTTCATTACCTAAAAATTTGTGGGAAGCCACCCGGGCGATGAAAGAATCTCTCATAGCGCGGGAATTATTTGGTGCTGCATTCGTAGAGCATTTTACGGCAACCAGGGAGTGGGAGTGGAGGGAGTTTTCAAAAGTGGTGACCGATTGGGAGATGAAACGGTATTTGGAGATTATTTAGTGGAGCAGGATTTTCCCGGGTTATATCACGGGAACTAAATTCCTTTTTTAGCAAAGAAAAAGCAATAATAAAGACTGATAAAAGCAAACATGAATATGACGGATTTTAATACCATCAGGCAATTCAATTTTCCCACCACCATTCGCTTTGGTGCAGGCGCTGTAAAGGAATTGCCCGGTCATTTATTGGCCAACGGATTGAGCAGGCCCTTGTTGGTAACCGACCCCATGGTGAGCGGGCTGGATTTTTTTAAAGACATTAAAGAAAGCCTGGCAGCCAAATCAATTTCAGCAGAAGTTTTTTCCGATATACATAAAAACCCGGTGAAGAGTGATGTGCTGAAAGGAGGAGAGGCCTATCATCAAACGGGTCGGGATTGTATCATTGGCATTGGTGGCGGTGCTGCAATGGACGTGGCAAGGGCAATCGTATTGCGCATTAATCATCACCGCGATCTTTTTGATTATGATGATTTGACTGGCGGTGACCAGTATGTAACAGAAGACGTGCCTTACTTTATTACAGTACCTACTACCAGCGGTACAGGAAGTGAAGTAGGAAGAAGCGCTATTATTTCGGAAGACGATACGCACCGGAAGCGAATTTTATTTGCTCCCAAACTGATGGCGAAAATTGTATTTGCTGATCCGTTATTAACGATGGAGCTTCCTCCGTTTATAACCGCTGCAACCGGTATGGATGCACTAACCCATAATATGGAAGCCTTTATCTCCAAAAACTTTCATCCGCTGGCTGGTGGCATCGGCCTGGAGGGGATTTTCCTCATCAATCAATCCATTGCAGATGCGGTAAACAGGCCCGGCCTGGAATCAAGAAGTAAGATGATGATCGCTTCGCTGATGGGAGCAGTGGCTTTTCAAAAGGGGCTTGGCGTGGTGCATTCACTGGCACATCCGCTATCTTCTTTGCTTGATACCCATCATGGTTTGGCCAATGCCGTAAACCTGCCTTATGGCATGCGGTTTAATGCACCGGGAATGGAAACGGAATTTAAAAGAATGGCATTGGCCATGGAATTGCCTGGTACAACCGGTGAGGCGGTGGTGAATCATTTGTTTGAATTGAATCAGCGGGTAGGTCTGCCCGTAAAGCTCAGCGATATTGGCGTTACAGCCGATCATATTGAAACATTATCCGACCTGGCGTTGGCGGATTTTTGCCACCCCCATAATCCAAAACCGGTTACAAGAAATGATTTTAAACAATTATACACAGCCGCTTTATAATGAAAGAACGGGTAATTAAGATTGGGGTAACCTATACGGGTACAGATGAAAAACACAGCAATTATGTAAAATGGCTGAAGGGTAGTGATTCGGTTACTATCAGCACATTATCACCCGGTCGTACTGATATGGAAACTGTCCGGCATCTCGATGGAATTGTGCTATCCGGCGGCATAGATATGCATCCGAAATACTATCAAAGCAATATAACCAACTACCCGAATAATCCTGGTAAATTCCATGAGTTAAGAGACGAATTTGAAATGGAAGCATACCGCATCAGCCAGGAAAAAGGCATTCCGTTACTCGGTGTTTGCCGGGGGATGCAATTAGTGAATTGTATACTGGGCGGTACTTTAAGGCAGGATAATGGCATCACCGCAAATGCCATTCATCAATATGAGCACAATGATAAGGCCCATGGAATAAATATTGTAGCAGGTAGTTTATTGAGCCAGGTAGCCGGCATAAAACGTTCGGTAGTCAACAGTGCCCATCACCAGTCAATCGACCGTATTGGTAATGGCCTGATCATAAACTGCACCTCCGATGATGGAATGATTGAAGGGCTGGAATGGGCCGACAAAACAGGGAAGCCTTTTTTCCTTGCTATCCAGTGGCATCCGGAAAGGATGTATAAATTGAATTTGGGTGAATCGCCCTTAACCAAAAATATCCGGGACCGGTTTGTGGAGGAGATTAAGAAAGCAATGATGAGTGATGAGTGATGAGTGATGAATGATGAGTAATGAGTAATGATAGCTATCGGGAGATGAGTGATGACGAAGCCAATGAAATAATTAAATAAAAAGGGTCAATATTAAAAATATTTAAAAAATGCAAATTATCAACCCGGCAACGGCAACGGTTATAAAAGAAATAACAGAAGATAACGGGCAAACGATTAATCAAAAATTTGAATTGCTTTCGGGCGGGCAACCCGCCTGGGCACAGGTTCCTTTGGAAGATCGGATAGCGGTGATTCAACGGTTTTATGATCTGCTGGATGAACACAAGGATGAACTGGCTCATTCGTTAACCAATGAAATGGGTAAGCCATTGCAACAGTCTTTCAATGAACTGAATGGTGCAAGGGGCCGCATCAAATTTTTTGTTGAAAATTCCGCTAAATACCTTGCGGAAGAATGGATCACTGCCGAAGGTGCTACCAGGGAAAAAATTGTGTACGAGCCATTGGGTGTAATTGCAAATATTTCTGCCTGGAATTATCCCTACCTGGTAGGCGTAAACGTTTTTATTCCTGCATTGATTGGAGGCAATGCGGTGTTCTATAAACCATCTGAACATGCCACCTTAACGGGGCTGCACATACAGGATCTTTTGTGGAAAGCAGGTGTACCTGCAACTTGTTTTCAAATAGCCATTGGCGGTGGAGCAGTGGGTGAAATGTTATTGCAATTACCATTGAACGGCTATTTTTTTACGGGCAGTTATAAAACGGGCAAATACATCGCAGAAAAAGTTGCGGGAAAAATGGTGCCCTGCCAGTTAGAACTCGGTGGTAAAGACCCCCTGTATATAATGGACGATATTGATAATATTGAAAAGGCCGCTGCGGATGCATTGGAAGGTGTAGTGTACAACAACGGGCAAAGCTGTTGCGCTGTAGAAAGAATTTACGTGCATGAAAATGTGTATGATGCATTTGTGTCGGCTTATGTAGCGCAATGCGGCAAACTGGTGATGGGTGACCCGCTGGATAAAAAAACGGATATTGGCCCGTTGAGCAGGAAGGAGCAACCTGCATTTTTATTGAGCCAGGTAAATGAGGCGGTTAGCCTTGGTGCAACGGTATTGAATGGCGGAAAAATTCCGGAAGGTAAGGGGTATTATTTTGAACCCACGGTGCTGGTGAATGTAAACCATTCAATGAAACTGATGACGGATGAATCTTTTGGCCCCGTGGCGGGCATACAAAAAGTGAAGGATGATGCGGAAGCAATACAGTTAATGCAGGATACTCCATACGGCCTCACAGCGGCAGTTTACTCAAAGAGTTTTGAACGTGCCGAAGCAGTGATGAAAGCCATGCATACCGGCAGCGTGTACTGGAATTGTTGCGACCGGGTAAGTGCCGGTTTACCCTGGTCGGGACGAAAACAATCCGGTATCGGCGCCACTTTATCTTACCAGGGCATCCGGGCTTTTGTACAACCAAAGGCTTATCATTTGCGGGGCTAACCATCATTTAAGTCAGCAAAATACTACAACGGCAAAGCCCTGTTTTTTGGCTTTGCCGTTAAGCTATTGCATTAATGACTAACAGGCTATGTGGCTGAACCCGGTTTCCTTTAATAATAACTGGGTGATTTCATTTTTTTGAGGCAGGCTGATCTCAAATTTTGTTCCTGCTCCTGGTGTGGCGTACACCTGCATGGTGCCATCAAGATCATCTACCAGGTGCTTTACCAGGGATAAACCAAGGCCGTAGCCATGCTCACCACCAGTGCCATCCGTACTGGCCGCAATGCCACACATTATATCGGCAACGGCTTTTGCAGACATTCCTACACCGGTATCTTCCACGCATATTCGCAGTCTATTTTCCCATTTGTGGGTATCCAACTGAAGCGTAGCCGTTACGGTGCCGCCCGCAGGTGTAAATTTTATGGCATTTGAAATGAGGTTGCCGCATACCTGCATCAGCTTTTTTTTTGAGAAGAGAATACGTGAATTTTCAACTCCCGCCTTTACAATAAGCAGTATGTTTTTATTCTTCGCCATCGGTTGATATAATTTTTCGATGGCTTGTTTAAAAGAAGGCAGATTATATTGATCATTGTTTATGCCGGCATCACCTGCGTTTTCTTTTGCCTGGTTTAATATATCCTCAGCCAATGTTAATATAGATTGTCCACCACTTTCTATCATGCTGAATACCTCTGCAATCTCTTCCGGGTTGGTGTCGCAATCCGGGCTGTTGAACAGTTGAGCCAAACCGATCATTCCTCCGATAGGGCCGCGGATATCATGTGCCAGCCTTTTTTGGGTTTCAGTCATATCGGTTAGCTTTTGGTTAAGCATTTCAATGTTTTTTTCTGTTGTTAACCGTACCACTATTTCTTTGGCCACCAGTTTAAGCAGTTCTGCCTTTGCCGGGTCAAGCAATTTTGCTTTTTTATCCAGTACACACAATGCCCCGATATGCCGGCCTTCCTCTGTTTTAAGGGGTACGCCAAAATAGTATTGCAGCATCGGTTCACTGGTTACATAACTTTTGTTTTTAAAACGTTCATCTGCAGCAAGGTTTGGTACTTCCATATACTGGTCTTCCAGGATGGTATACTGGCATACGGAATCTTCCCTGGGTATTTGGTCTATGGCCAATCCAAACCGCGATACGGACCATTGGGTGTAGCTGTCAATAAGATTCACCAATGAAATGGCAGTACCCGCTATTCCGGCAGCGAGCCTGGTAAGGTCTTCCAACGATTTTTCCAGTAAACTATAATCGAGATCCAGGCCGGAGAGGCTTAAGAGTCTTTCCATTTCATTGCCAGGTATGGGAGGTATTTGGTTCATAGGTTGATTGTTATTGGTAATATATTTTGATAGCTTGCGCCAGTATTTGAGTGGAGGGATAAATAAAATATTTTTTTGTCCTGTAATAATAGTCGTGTAAGTGTAATCCACATGGTGCCTGCTGTATTTGAGGGCTATGCCACCATTGCGGCAACAGGCTTAGCGTGCAATCCCAGGCTGGTTGCAGTTGATAACTGCCCCAGAATCTTTTCATATAATTCTTTTGCCTGGAAAGGTTTAGCGATAAAGTCGTTCATACCGGCCATTAAGCATTTTTCCCTGTCCGCTATTAAAGCCGAAGCCGTCATTGCAATGATGGGGATGCCGCCAATTGCTGAACCCATTTGTTCCCTTATAATTTTTGTAGCTTCATAGCCATCCATTTCGGGCATCTGAATATCCATCAGGATGATATCATAGTGTTTTGTTTTTAAAAAATTAATTGCTTCTCTTCCATGCCTGGCCACCTCCACGGATGCTTCCAGGTTTGTTAATATTTTGGCTGCTACTTTTTGATTGATGATATTATCTTCCACCAATAAAACATTTACGCCGGTGAGTTTGTGTGATTGCTCTTTCTGTATCAGTTTTGTTTCCGGCTTTTCCGCTTTCCCTTTTTGAATGGTAAGGTAAAATGTAAACACACTTCCTTTATCAACCGTACTTTTTACGTGAATGGTACCACCCTGCAATTCAATTAATTGTTTGGTAATAGTAAGGCCCAGTCCCGTACCGCCATACTTTCGGGTACTTTCGCCGGATACCTGTATAAAGCGCTCAAATACTGAGTCCACCTTATCTTCAGCTATCCCGATGCCCGTATCGGCAACGGCAAATTCCAATGTAACGGCCGTCTCATTTTCCCGGAGGAGATTTACCTGTACATTTACTTCGCCTTCTTCTGTAAACTTAATCGCATTACCCACCAGGTTAATCAATACCTGGTTTAACCTTACCGGGTCGCCTGTTAATACGGCGGGTATTCTTTCATCAATGTTGCTGGTTAATGTTATTCTTTTTTCATCCGCCCTAAACTGGTTGATCTTATTGCAGTTACTTACCAGGTCGCGGATCACATAGTTCGATTTTGCAAGGGTGATTTTACCCGCTACAATTTTAGTAAGGTCTAATATATCATTGATGATAACCATTAAATTGGCGGCCGATTCATTGATGGTTGCCACATACTCCTGCTGATCTTTATTCAACTCGGTACCTGCCAGCAATTGAGTCATACCAATTACACCATTCATGGGAGTTCTTATTTCATGGCTCATATTAGCCAAAAACTGTTCCTGGGTTTTTCTCGCCAGTTCCGCTTCAATTCTCGCTTTCTGTATTTCCAGTTCGGCATTCTTCCTTTCTGTAATATCCTGCATCGAGCCAATCATCCGGATAGCTTTATGCTCTTCATTTTTAATTACATATCCCCTTGAATTGATATGTGCATAATTACCATCTGCCCGCAAAAAGCGATAATCACTTTCCCATGAATTTTCTCCGGACGCAATTGCCCGGTATAAACTATCCACTATTCGCTTTTTTTCGTCCGGGTGCAAGCCACGTACCCAAAAATTAGCAGGTATTTCATCTAAATCAGAAGTTTGGGCTACATAATTTTTTAAACCCTGGCCTATCCATTTCACATTGTCATTCACAAGGTCCCAATCCCAGATAATATCATTGGTGGCTTTTGATATGATGTCGTACCGTTCATTGTTTTCCTTTAATAATTCGATATTTTTTTTTCTTTCAATACTATATCTTACTGCTTTCTCCAGGCTATGACGGGTGTATTCACCCTTTATTAAAAAATCCTGTGCACCGAGTGAAATTGCTTTTAACGAGAGAGCCGTATCCGATAAGCCGGATAGTATTATTACCGGCACTTTTGAATTTATTTTAGTTAATTCTGTATAGGATTCCAGGCCATTGCTATCCGGTAAAAAGAAATCCAGGAAAATCAGGGAAAACGGTTTCTGTTTTAAAAAGCTGATTCCCTCAGCAATTGTTTCCGCAATGGCGATTTGGCCAACAGATAAATTGGTGTTTTCGAGGTGCGATTCAAGCAATACCTGGTCCCCCGGATTGTCTTCAATAATGAGGATCGAAATACTGTTTTCTAAGGGTTCCATAAATGCTTTTTTACTATATCTGCCATTAATGTGTGCCTGGTTTAAAAAACCAGTTTTTCTATTTATAGAAATAATACTGTTGGATACAATGGTTTCCGGGAAGATGGTTTTTTATTTACCAGTTTCGTTACAAAAATGAACCATTTATAATCCATTTTTTGTAATAATTTGAATTAATCAATTGTAGGAAAATGACTACTTTATTTTTTGCAATAATTGATCAATTCCAATTTTAGTGAATTATAAATATGATATTATAATGAATTAAAATCTAATCGGGGTTGATGAAAGGGAGAAACATTCCGGGAAGCCAATTACGATTACCTAAAAAAACATACATGACAATAACTGAAGAAAGATTATTCGACCTTAGCTATCTTGAACAAATGGATGATAAAAATTTTATTATCCAGATTATCGAAATATTCCTGCTCGACACACCTGCCGACCTGTTGGTACTGGAAGATGCTTTTAAAGCAGGGGACCTTGATACCGTTTACAAAACAGCACATAAATTGAAAAGCAGCACAGGTATGTTACAGGCAAATTCATTATTTGGTATGTTGGGAAACATAGAAAAGCTGGCGAAGACAGGAATTGCAGGCAACCAGCTTACTGAACTGGTGCAATCATCCCGTGTGGAATTTGATCAGTTGAAAAATGGGTTGGAATTGCATCTGCAGGAGATTAAGGTGGCTGAATAATTTCTGAACGTGCGTACGGAAATTATTCCGATACCCACTGTCCGGGTATGCCGCTGTTTTTTATCCAGCCGGATAAACGATCCAATGGCTGCCGGATTTTACGAATGAAGAAATAAGCACTGCATTACTTTCAAATCAGATAGCGATCGGATCGCCTTTAAAAATTTTATGTGAAATAAATTATACGCCCATTCATTATTTATATAGCACTACCTGTAGCTGTGTGCCTAATTTTATAACGTAATTATCACTTAACTGGTTCTTTCCCCGCCAAACTTATCGCTGCCTGTTATTAAGACGAGCTTCTTGTAGTAATTATCCTACAAAAAAAATATTAGTGGTCTTATAACCGTATAAAATCTTCATCATTAAATTTACACTGGTGATTTATCAGTATTTTTATTCCACATTTACATTCGCAATTTTCAATTAGTCAAAGTCCGAATACCATTTGAACGAAATGCCAGCAGATACTACACCGGAGCGGAATGATCAATTTGATAACTTTCCAGGTTCAGCCAAATCATTTACACAGCAATATAAACCACACCTGCTTGGGGTATTAACTTTTGTCATACTATCCGGTTTAATCGGGATACTAACTTCCCAGCGTTTATTAATCAATAAGGAAGCAAATCAGAAAGAGACATTTGGTTTTGTAACTGCAGCAAAGGAAAGGTTGCAGGAGTCATTGGTGAAGGGTATTTCCGCAGCCAGCACCTTGTCTTTTTTTATTCAAAAAGACGGGATAGTAAAAGACTTTGATTCTATAGCTGCGCAAATATTTGCCGCTAATACCGGGATAGATGTATTGCAGTTGGTGCCAGGTGGGGTAATCAGGTATGTGTACCCTTTAAAGGGAAATGAGAGCGTAGTAGGGTATGATATTTTAAAAGATCCTGCAAGGAATAAAGAAGCGTATAAAGCCATTCAAAAAAAGGAGATCTTTTATGCAGGCCCTTTTGCCTTAAAACAGGGAGGAATGGGGATTGTAGGCCGCATCCCTATATACAGGAATGGGAGCTTCTGGGGCTTTAGCGCCGTTATTATAAAATTGCCTACCTTATTAAAAGCTGCGGGAATTGACAGTACGGGCGTAGCGGGTTATTATTTTCAATTGTCAAAAATTAATCCTGATACCGGGCAGGAAGAATTTTTTATTGCCCATCCAAATAAGCTGGTGGCCGACCATTTTGTTTCTGTAAACGTACACAACCATGAATGGAAGCTTAGCGCAATACCAGTTAATAACCGGGGAGCCATCAACATTTTCTGGCTGAGCATCCTGGGCTTTTTGACTGCGGTGATGGGAGGGATATTCGTTTTTGTGGTGGCAAAACGACCGGAAACATTGAATCGCCTTGTTCAAAAGCGAACGGCGGAATTGCAGCAAAGCGAAGAAAAATACCGGTCACTGATTGAACGGGCTTCAGAAGGTATTATTGTTTACAGTTTTGATGGCACCATTCATCACTTCAATAGAGCAGCGCATGACATAGCCGGTTACACCTATGAAGAATTTGCCCGGTTAAACCTTAAAGATCTGCTGTTTGAAAAAAAGGTAATTATAGACCAGTCGAGAGCGGATGAATTGAAGGCGGGAAAAAGCGCCAGTTTTCAACGAAAAATGTGTAGAAAGGACGGGGCAGTCATTGATATTGAAATCAACTCAAATTTGTTGCCTGATGGTAAAATGCTTGCATTTGTACGAAATGTTACCACAAGAAAGAATACTGAAAGAGCACTGAAGGAAAGTGAAGAGAAGTTTTCCAAGGCATTTCAATCCAGCCTCTTATCTTTTGTTATTTACGATATGGATGAAAAGGTGGTGGATGCCAATGAGAGCTATGCGGCCATGCTGGAAACCACCCGGGAAAATATTATCGGTAAAAATACGGATGACACGAAACTGTTAAACAAAGTATGCAGTGATAAGCGTTCGTTGGTTCAACAAACGATCAGGGATATCCTGGAAGAAAAAGAACGGTTGCTGAATTTTGAAACCCAGATTGAAACCAACGCGGGTGGTGTAATCTACCTGTTGTTATCCATTGTACCACTTGAGCTCAACAATCATAAACACTGGCTAAGCACCGCCATCGATATCACCGAAAAGAAAAATATAGAACTTTCGCTTACGAAAAGTGAAATGAAATACCGGTCGCTAATTGAACAGGCTTCAGATGGAATTGTTATATCGAATGTGGAAGGGATTATAGTGGAAGTTAACAGGAGCATTTGTACAATGGGCGGCTATACTTCCGAAGAAATGCTGGGCAGGCATATCAATAATTTTATGCCCGAAGAAGATATTCAGAACCTGCCATTGCGCATACAGGATTTAATACAGGGAAAGACATTGTTGTACGAACGAAGAATGCAAAAAAAGGATGGCACCATCCTGCATGTGGATATTAATTCAAAGATGGCCATTGGGAATACCCTGATTGGATTTATCAGGGATATTACAGAAAGGAAAAGAGGAGAGGAGGAACTAAAAAAATCAAATGAAAGATTTGAATTGATTGCAAAAGCTACCAATGATGCTATTTGGGACCACGATTTTATAAAGGATGAAACCGTGGGTAATCAAAACCTGTATAATTTGTATGGGTTTACCCAGGGGAAAGATCAAATAAATTTTGAAATATTTGAATCGCATATTCACCCGGACGATGTGGAAAGGATTATGCTGAATATGAGAAATGCGATTGAAAATCGTGCAGTCTTTATATCAGAAGAGTTTCGGTTTAGAGCTTTGGATGGCACCTATAAGCATTTTTATGACAGGGCATATATCAGTTACAACGATAAGGGCGTGCCATCCAGAATATTGGGTGTAATGCAGGATGTAACCGGTCGTATAAAAGATCAGCAGCAGCTGGTAAAGGAGAAAGAACTTTCCGATTCTATCGTCAATAGTTTACCTGCCGTTTTTTATCTCTATAATAAAGAAGGTAAATTTTTAAGATGGAATAAAAACTTTGAAATAGTTACCGGGTATAGCCGTGAGGAAATAAGCAATCTCCATCCGCTTGATTTATTTGACGATGAAGAAAAAATATTACTGGACAAAAAAATCAGGAATGTCTTTTTATCCGGGGAGGATCATGTAGAAGCAAATTTTTTGTTGAAAAATAAAAATAAAGTGCCTTATTATTTTTCAGGAATGAAGATTGAATACGAAGGCGAAACCTGCCTGATGGGATTTGGTTTGGATTTTTCTGATAAAGTAAAATCAGAGAAAGTAATAAAAGAAAGCGAACAAAAGTTTCGCAGTTTGGTGGAACAGGCTACTGATGGTGTTGCGATCCTGTCAGAAACCGGAACGCCTTTATATATTTCTCCCGCGGTAGAAAGAATTTTGGGGTATACAGAAACGGAAAGCATGCAATTGAATTTATTTGCATTAACGCACCCGGATGATATTGGTTCGGTAGAAAAAATATTTGAACAAGTAATGCAGAATCCCGGGGTTCCAATAAAGGGAGCTGTTTCAAGGGTACTTCACAAAGATGGTACCTGGCGCTGGCTGGAAGAAACGATTACCAATATGCTGCACCTTCCCTCAATTAACGGAATTGTTGAAAATTTCAGGGATGTAACTGAAAAGCTGGAGATTGAAAAAAGAATTATTAACGAGAAGGAATTATCGGATTCGATTATCAACAGCTTGCCCGGGATATTTTATTTATATGACGTTGATGGAAAGTTTTTGCGATGGAACAAAAATTTTGAAACGGTTACCGGCTATACGGCTGCTGAAATAAGACAAATGCATCCGCTTGACTTTTACGATGTGGAAGATAAGCCGATGGTAGCACAACGGATTAAGGATGTGTTTGCTCAAAGAATGCCCGGCATAGAATTTCTCCTGTTAACAAAATCAGGCCAAAAGATTCCATTTTACTACAATTCCACTGCTATAGAATATGAAGGGGCATCCTCTTTGGTAGGGATGGGCTTTGATGTAACGGACCGGAAAAAAATTGAAAAGGAATTAAAGATATCCAATGAGCAATTGGAGCAAAAAGCCACGGAGCTGAAGACTTCCTTTGCTGAACTGGAGCGCTTCGCCTACATTGTTTCGCATGATTTGCAGGAACCCTTAAGAATGGTCAGCAGTTTCCTGAAATTGCTGGAGCAGAAGTATAAAGGTGAATTGGATGCAACCGCTCAAAAATATATTCACTTTGCGGTAGATGGTTCAGACCGGATGAAACGCCTGATTAATGATTTGCTGGAGTATTCAAGAACGGGTACCAATACTGATATTGCTGCTGACACCAACATGAATGAAGTAATGCAGGAAGTGATGATGGTGCTGCATAATAGTATCCGGGAACAACATGCGGCGGTGGAAGTTGAGCCGTTGCCTGTGTTGCACAATACCAGTAAAATACAAATGTTCCAGTTGATGCAGAACCTCATCAGTAATGCATTGAAATACCATAGCGAAAGAAAGCCCATCATTAAAATAGGGGCCAGGGTGGTGGATGAGGCGTGGG
>JANPIJ010000227.1:0-16463 GCA_031424955.1 Ferruginibacter sp.
TCCCCACCGCCCACAGCAACAAAAGTAAAGCGACAATTTGAAATGCCCCCTGTTTCAGGCACACACAATCAGCATCCGAAAAAAGGGTGTAACCAGGTCAAATAAACCAAATGAATTTTATAGTAATGCAGCAACAAGTGTTAACCACAAAGAGATCAGATACGGGCACAATATTTAAGCCTTCGGCGCATCGGATTTGTAACAGACCTGCCGTAGCAGGCTTTATAATACTTCTTTTAACAATCATAAATTTCATTTCCTGTACTACCGGAAAGACGAAGGACAGTGCTTCACTATTTAAAGTGTTGGAAAGTAAAACGACAGGCCTCAACTTCAGCAACGATCTTACCTATGATAAAAATTTTAATCTTCTCCGGTACATTTATTTTTATAATGGAAGTGGTGTGGGTAGCGGAGATTTTAATAATGATGGAAAAATTGACCTGTATTTTGGCGCAAATCAAAAGCAGAACCGGCTTTACCTGAACGAAGGAGCCATGCATTTTAAAGACGTTACCATTGAAGCCGGCATACCTGATGATAAGGGCTGGACAACAGGCGTTTCTGTGGCAGATGTAAATGCTGACGGGCTATTGGACATTTATGTGTGCCGGGCGGGTGACTACGAAGTAATGCATAGCAAAAACCAGTTGTTAATTTGCACAGGCATTGATAAAAACGGGATCCCCCAATATAAGGATGAAGCCCGGCAATACGGACTGGATTTTTCAGGATTTTCCACACAAGCCGCTTTTTTTGATTATGACCTTGATGGCGATCTTGATATGTTTCTGCTTAATCATGCTGTAAACGGGTTCACTTCGTTACTGCCACGATACGATTATTTGAAGATAAACAGTTCTTTGACTGGCGCCCGGTTGTTCAAAAATGAAGGCGATCATTTTAGTGATGCAACAAAGGAGAGCCAAATTAATAATTCTATAATAGGGTATGGATTAGGAATTGCTATAGCTGATATTAATATGGATGGTTACCCGGATGTTTATGTTGGTAACGATTTTTATGAGAATGACTACCTGTACATCAATCAAAAAAATGGCACTTTTAAAGAAGTGGGCGAAAACCAGCTGATGCATACCAGCCATTATTCAATGGGTGTGGATGTAGCAGACGTTAACAATGATGCCTTTCCGGAAATTATTTCTTTGGATATGTTGCCTGCTGATCCCAATATTCTTAAAAGCTCAACTGGTGAAGATGACTTTGATTTATTTCGTTCTAAACTACGCGAAGGATACTCCTATCAATACACGCGGAACAACCTGCAGCTTAACCGGCGAAACGGGCTTTTTAGCGAGGTAGGGCTCTACAGTGGCATTGCCGCTACAGACTGGTCATGGGCTCCCTTATGGATGGACTTTGATAATGATGGATTGAAAGATCTTTTCGTTTCAAATGGTATCCAGAAAAAAATGAACGATATGGATTATGTGAATTATTTATCAAATACTGAAGCGCAAATGGATGTAAGGGAAAGAAATGCTTTTAACACTGATATCAACATCATTGATAAGCTTCCAGAAATTGCTGTACCGAACAAATTTTACCGAAACAAAGGCGATTTAATATTTGAAGATGAAGCTGCCGGAATAGAAAACGATCGGCCTGGATTTTCAAACGGTGCATTGTATGCCGACTTAGATAATGATGGCGACCTTGATATTGTTGTTAACAACATCAATGCAACCGCTTTTATTTATGAAAATACACATAGCAAAAAAGAAGAAAGAACATCACTTAAAATTGAGCTGGCCGGGGATGTTAAAAACAAGCGGGGCATCGGTGCTAAAGTAATTGTTTTCGTAAAAAACGAGGTAAGAACCTATGAAAAGTTTCCTGTGAAAGGTTTTCTTTCAAGCATGGATGAACCGTTGTTAATTGGCTTTGCAAAATCAACAATCGATTCGATTATTTTGGTTTGGCCTGATAATTCTTTTCAGAAAATATCGGTTCCTGTAAAAGATGCAGGCATTTCTGTCACTTATCAGAAAGGCTTGCCTCTATTCGATTATAGCAGCCTTCAAAAGGTCAATATAAATAAATCTAATACGGTTACTGATATTACTAAATCTACCGGGATTAATTATGTACATAAAGAGAATACATTTTTTGATTTTAATAGCGAACGATTAATGCCGCACATGGTTTCAACAGAAGGACCTGCATTGGCAGTTGCCGATGTTAACCATGATCAGCTGGATGATGTGTTTATCGGATCAGCAACGGGCAGTAAAAGTGTTTTATACATTCAAAAACCATCCGGAGCTTTTGTTAAGACAAGCCAGCCCGATCTTGATGTGGATAGTACCTTCGAAGTTGTTTCTGCAACCTGGTCCGATATAAATAAAGATGGTCACCTGGATTTGATTGTTGCTTGTGCAGTGGACGAATACAATAGTGAAACGAATTATGGCACTCCGAATATTTATTTAAACGATGGTAAGGGAAAACTGGCAAAAGCGCCGGAACCTTTCACTAAGCTCAACCTTTCAGCCTCGGTTATAGATGCCGCGGATTTTAATAATGATGGTTTCCCTGATTTGTTTATCGGCGCAAGATCGGTTTCAGGAAACTATGGTAAAATTCCTCAATCTTATTTATTACAAAATAATGGTAACGGTAAATTTACAGATGTTACAAATGCCAATGCGAAAGGACTTGCTGAAATTGGCTTTGTAACAAACAGCACCTGGTTTGATATTGATAAAGATGGTGATAAAGATCTCATCGTTTCGCTGGAATGGGGTGGCATTTATGCTTTTATAAACAATAAAGGAAGTTTTCAAAAACAGGTGTTGACCGATAAAAAAGGCTGGTGGAATTTTGTGCTGCCTTATGATTTTGACGGCGACGGTGATATAGATTTAATTGCCGGAAATTTGGGGGAGAACAGCCGCCTGAAAGCATCGCAAAAGCAACCTGTGAAACTATACCATAACGATTTTGATGAGAATGGCAAAAGCGAGCAAATACTAACCTACTATGTAGCCGATAAGGAAATACTTTTTATGGGCAAGGGTGATCTTGACAAGCAATTGCCATTTCTTAAAAAGAAATTCCTGTATGCTAAAGACTTTGCAAAAGCTTCTGTTACAGATTTATTCGGACAGGAGAAGCTTGCTAAATCAACTGTTTTAACCGCAGATTATTTTTCCAATTCATTATTAATCAACCAGGGGAACTTACAATTTTCTGTTCAGCCTTTGCCCTGGCAGGCCCAGCTTTCAACTTTTAAAGACGCCATTGTTTGTAATGCCAACAATGATAGTCTTCCGGACGTTTTGCTCGTTGGTAACTACTATGACAACAATACTGAATTAGGGCGAAATGATGCTGATTTTGGCACCATGCTAATAAACAATGGAAACAATAACTTTTTTTGCGAATCAATTAACGGGTTAGCGATTAAAGGTCAGTCAAGGCGTATAAGAAAGATCACGATAAATAAGAAACAAGCTTTTATAATTGCAAGAAATAACGACAGTATTTTAGTAATAGAATAATTATAGCCAGGTTTTGTCACTTATTTTCCGGGGTGGGTAAATCACGGACAAAGTGTAGAATAATTCTTTTTATTACGAACAGAAGATGGTATAAATACTTGAGAAGGGAATGCATTACCTTACCCTGGCTTCCTGCTTCTATCTTTTTTCAGTTATTTATTTCTTATAAGGTAGTATATTCCATTTTGAAATTGAAGTCATGGGGCAACCAACCAGAAAGCCCCCAATAATTTACATTGATAGTAATAAAATTCATGAAAATCACAGCTTTCATTTGCACACTAATATTGCTATTGGGCTCATGCCAAAATAAAACCAGTCCTAACCAGGAAATGATTGATCTTTTGCAATCAATAGATAAATACGAGGACAACCCCGAAAATTCCTTTTCTCCTGAAGCAGTGTTAAGATATACCGACTCATTGCTCAAGGCATCTCCGGCAAAGGGTGATGCAATGAAGATCAAATTTAGAAAAGCCAATGCCCTGCTGCAATTGGGGCAGGAACAAAAAGCTATTGATGTTTTTCAGGAGATGTTAACAGAAACACCATCTGCTGATGTAGGGCAGCGGAAATTTATCATGAAAGACCTGGCCATGGCTTATTTACGGTTGGGAGAAAGAACAAATTGTTTTCACAATCACTCTGCCGAATCCTGTATTTTTCCTATTTCAATGGCAGGGGTGCATAACGACAAGACCGGTTCGCAAAAAGCCATCGAAATATACAAACAACTTTTGGCGGATGATGCTGCTGACCTTGAATCTAAATGGCTTATAAACATAGCGTACATGACCATCGGCGCATATCCGCAACAGGTGCCTGCAGCATTGTTGTTAAGGGTTGAACCAAACGATTCGCTATATTCTGTAAAACCATTTATAGATGTTGCAGCCAATGTAGGGTTAAACATAAACAACCAGGCAGGTGGCAGTATTGTAGACGATTTTAACAATGATGGTTATGATGATATTATTACAAGCAGTTGGTCTTTAAAAGAGCCGATGCACTATTGCAGAAATAATGGCAACGGCACATTTACTGATATTTCTGATTCTTCATGGCTGGGCGCTCTTACCGGTGGATTGAATATTATGCAAACCGATTACAACAACGACGGCTTTAAAGACATATTTGTATTGCGGGGAGCCTGGAAGGGAAAGTTTGGAAACGAACCAAATTCGTTGTTGCGAAATAATGGAGATGGAACTTTTACCGATGTTACCAAAGCCAGCGGTTTGTTCTCCATTCATCCCACACAAGCTGCTACCTGGGCTGATTTTAATAATGATGGATGGCTGGATGTATTTATTGGCAATGAATCAATGCCGGGAGAAGAGACGAGGCACATTTCAGAATTATACATTAATAACAAGAACGGAACCTTTACGGAACAGGCTGCGATAGCGGATTGTAATATAAGGGACTTTGTGAAGGGAGTTAGCTCAGGTGACTACAATAACGATGGTAAGGCGGATATTTTTATTTCAACAATGACCGGGCATAAGTTTTTATTTAAAAACGAGACGGTTAAAGGCGGCCCGGTTAAATTTAAAGAGGTAACGTACCTGGCTGGATTACGGAACGACTTAACCCGAACTTTTCCCGGCTGGTTCTTCGACTATGATAATGACGGATGGCTCGACATTCTCGTGTGCAGTTATGAGTTCAACGAATCACTGGCATTTTATGCGGCAGCAGAAGCGCTACAGACAAATAAGGTGGAGGGTAATTCCGGTAAAGTAATATTGTACCGAAATAAACAAGACGGCACTTTTGAAGATGTGTCCGTGGAAACGGGATTAAAAAATATCGCATTTGCGATGGGTTCCAATTTTGGTGACATTGACAACGATGGGTATCCCGATTTTTACCTTGGCACCGGCAACCCCCCGTTTAAATCGTTGGTGCCGAATAAAATGTTCAGAAATATACAGGGAAAAAAATTTGAAGATGTCACTACGTCTGCAAGGGTGGGTAATTTGCAAAAAGGACATGGTGTGTCTTTTGCCGACCTTGATAATGACGGTGACCAGGATATTTATATTGAAATGGGTGGTGCGTATTCAGGAGATGCTTATGCAAACTCTTTATATCTAAATCCCGGGCAAAACAATAACCATTGGATAAAGATATCCTTAGAAGGAACTAATTCTAACAAGGCTGCCATTGGAGCAAAAATTAAAGTAACCTTCAAAGAAAATAATAAAGAAAGATCTGTTTACAGGGAGGTGAATTCGGGAGGAAGTTTTGGTTCAAATCCTTTACGCCAACATATCGGTACAGGCCAGGCTAATATGATTGATAAGATAGAAATTCAGTGGCCGGCTACCAATCAAACACAGGTATTTAAAAATATTCCTGCTAACTTAAATATCAGGATCAAAGAAGGTGCTTCAAACTTCACTACTTACAAACTTGCTCTATATAATTTCGAAAATATAAAAACGGGAATAATTCAATGTGTACCAACCCCGTAACGGCCGTTCCAATTGATGTTGTAAATGAAGGTCGGCCAATTCTGTACAGTTGTTGGTACACTGTTGTAAATGACCGTAAATAACGATGCGACAAATAATAAGGACGATTTATGGCAGTCAAAAATAACAGTTGGATGCCTGCAAAGTTTCCTGTCCATTTCATACATGCGTAATCAATTAAATCATATAATCATGAAGTATTTTTTTAGCCTGCTATTCGTTTTTGGATGTTTAACATCCTTTGCTCAAAACACTATTGATGGCAATTGGAAAGGTTCCCGGGAAACCCCAAATGGTACATTTGAAGTCAGTTACACTTTTAAGGTGGAAGGAACCGAATTGAAAGGAACCTGGAAAACTCAGTTTGGTGAAACCAAGATTGAGAATGGAAAGGTTGATGGTAAGAAATTTTCGTACAGCATTTCTTTTAATGATATGGCCATCGCCAGTACCGGGGAAGTTGTTAATGACAACCAATTGTTGGTGAAAAATGAAAGAGGTGAAATGAAACTTACCAGGGTAAAACCGTAACTGTTTTTCTTACATTATCGTTGGTCGCAGCAGGCGCAGGGCTCCGGCCCTGTGTCTGCATTGTTACTAATCTTAAAGCCTAAAAACTGTCCAATATAACTATATCCTGCAGCCATTTTTTTCTCAATGCCATAGCTCCCAACTCAGCCCAATGCCGGATATTACCTAACAAAATTGCTTTATACATTTCCCTTGTAAAAATATCTGTGCAACCCACATTGTTTATGTGGTAAAATATACTGCGTTGTTGTCCGCAAATTTATATCTCATGCTCATGTTTGCTTTTATTATATCGCTGTAACAAACTTGCGTAATTCAAATATCACCCAACTTAAAGCTATAGTAACAAGAAAGACATAGGGCTGGAGCCCTGCGCCTGTGGGGCTTGTGGGAAAAACTAAAACTGTTATTCATTTCGCATTAAATAAATCGCTTTCTTTGCAGCTCACCTCTAACCGCAAATGAAAAAATTTACTCTTTTAACCATGCTTTGTATTTTCCTTACAAGTTTACAAGCACAAGTACAATTTGTTTCTGTAGGAAATAACTTTTCCGGTACTTCATCACTAAAGGTGGTTGCTTTTAAAAGTGATGGAACATCAGCGTTGCTACATGATTTTAAAATAGCAGATCCTACAGATTGCAATGGTGTTATAACCGGACCCGGTGGCAAATTGTATGGAACCACTGTTACAGGCGGCAACTATTACAATGGGACATTATTTTCCGTTAACACTGATGGAACAAACTTTAAAATAATCCATCACTATAAAAAGGCAGGAACAGCAATTCCACCTTCTGTCAGTCCGGATAGGAAGTTGTATATAGTCATATCTGACAGTTTATTTACATTCGCAGCGGATGGATCGGCGTTAACATTTATTAGCAAAGTTGCACCATTTTGTAAGCGAATTGTGATTAGTGACGACCAATGGATCTACGGATGTGGAACTGAAAACAGTTCACGATTTATATTCCGCATCAAAACAGACGGGTCAGGATATGCGATACTGCATGTGTTTGATAGTGACACAGAAGGTTTTTTAGATTTGGGGACTTTGGTTTGCATAACACCAACAGGTCGCATATTTTTAACCTGTAGTGCTGGTTCGGATAATTTTGGAATATTAGCAAGCATGAGAACTGATGGTTCTGATTTTAAAATAAATAAGGCTTTCACTTCCGCAGAGAAAACAAACTTTGGAATTTCGCCACTTACAGCAGGCGCGGTATTGCATGATAATGGTAAAATAATCTTTACAATGCTTTCTGGGGGTGAGTATTCATACGGCACCATGCTGTCTTTTGATACACTAACCTCAACGCTGACAAAATCCTTTTCATTTCCAAGAATTTCTAATGGTCGTACTAATGCAAATAATGCTGCTCAACCGCAAATCATTAACGGAAAATTAGTTGGCTTGAGTTCAGAGGGGTTGTATAGCGTGGCGCTTAATGGAACAAATTATCAGCAACTAAATACTTTGCCTTCATCAGGTTATCCAATATTAAATTACGAGACATCAACTAACAGCATATTTTATTCTACAAACGGCGGGGCCTTTAAAAACACTCAAATAGTAAAAATAGATGCAATAACCAACACAAATAGTACGATACATAGCTTTGGCAACGTGCCGGAGGGCTACAATCCGGATGGAATCATTCGGACACCAAATGGTGTTTTATACGGGATTGCCCGGAATGGGGGCAGCGAGGGAGGCGGAACTCTTTTTAAAATGAATGCAGATGGTTCTGCCTTTAGTGTAGTTAAAGACTTTACCGGCAATAATGGACAATCTCCTGTGGGGCAGTTATTGTATGCCTCTGATGGAAGATTATATGGGGTGTGTAAAAATAGTGGGGGCTCAGGGTCAAGTGACAGCATGCTCATATACGGAATTGATGTTACGGGAAACAATTATTTAGTGCTGCATATATTCGACACCAAAACAGATGGTGGTTTAATTCCTGAATTAGCGGAGAGCTCATCGGGAGAAATCGCAGGCTTGATAGCTCCATCAAGCGGTATTCCTCCGCCGCCCAAAATCTATAAGCTCAACAAAAATGGAACCGGGTTTACAATATTAAAAACCTTATCACTAACAGGTACTGATGGCTTCTCTCCAAAGCATGGCTTAGTATGTTTCAATGGTTATTTTTATGGTGTAACTACACAGGGTGGTATTGGCCCGGCTGGCTTCGAAGCGGGTTCGATTTTCCGAATAAAAGAGGATGGGAGTAATTTTAGCGTAATTAAATATTTTATTAGTGGTGGTTCGGATGGTTCAAAACCTCAAGGAGGTTTGACACTGGGATCAAATAATAAGTTGTATGGGGTTACGTTCAACGGTGGATCTAATGGTAAGGGAACTGCTTTTGCCCTTAACCCTTCCGATTTAACATTCCAGGTAATTTTCAATTTTGGGGGGGGTAAAGAAATATCTCCGATAAGTAAATTTACTGAAGCCAGCGATGGAAAATTATATATAGCCTCCAGACAAACGAGACTTTTTGGAATTAACCGGGACGGTTTGAATGCAATTATAATTCCATCGCTTGATTATTATGTTCAACAAAGTGGGAATGGGTTAAACTATTTAACAGAAATACCATTACCGGTAACAACAGAACTTTGTCCACCGATCGAAAGTACAAGATTAAAATCTGATGTAACAGGAATAAACTATCAATGGCAATTGAATACCGGAGCTGGATTTGTTAGCATTGCAGATAATAGCAATTATATTGGAACCAATACTGATTCACTAAGATTGAACAATATACCTTCTTCATGGAATGGCTATCAGTACCGTTGCCTGGCAGGTGGAGGTGAAAGCAAAACTTATACATTAAAATTCCTCAATAGCTGGACAGGAACTGTAAACAACAGTTGGGAAAATCCAGCCAATTGGAGCTGCGGCAGCATACCGGACATTAATACAGATGTAGTAATTAATAGCGGTACAGTGGTTGTAAACTCTAATGTGAGCATTAGAAGTTTAAAGGTTAATGCAGGTGTAAATTTTACAGTGAACGCTGGGTTTGTTCTTTCAATCACTCATTAGGCTAAGGGGAGCCAGCCTTTAGAAAGGTTGGGGATTCTGTGTGGTAACGTAAAATCATTCTGCCTCATGAGGGGGCAGGACAGAAGCACTGTACCTGGTGTTTTTTTGTTATAAAAAAACGCCTTAAAATTTTACTTTTAAGGCGTTCTTCCGTAAATCAGTTGCACTGATATTACCCGATGATTTTAATAACACTTTATCAGTGTAGCATCACTTTACCGGTGTAAAGCTTTTTCCCACTGCTTATTAAATGAACCAGGTACATACCTTTCTGCACGGGCTGACTGATTTTATATAAGTTCGGTTCGCTGGTCAAAATTATTTTTTGCGATGACATTCTTTTGCCATCTATACTGTACAATTCAATAGTACCATTGCCGGCTGTTGTACCGGAAGTTTGAAGATAAACATAACTTCCCTGCACATAACTGCGGGCATCAAACCCCTGGTTATTGTTCATTTTCACCACTATCGTATTATATAGATTCACCTGACCGTCTTTATCGGTTTGTGAAATCCGGTAGTAGTTGAGATTAAATGGCTGGCGATCCGGGAAGGAATAGTTAAGCTCGTTTGATCCAATCGCTTTGTTTGCACTCACGTTGGTTAAAGTTTCAAACCTTTGACCATCCCTGCTTTTTTCAATAGTGTAGAAGCTATTATTCATTTCATTGGTGGTGCCCCATTCCAATAAAACCTCTTTTTGTACCGGCCTTCCGCGGAAGTAAATCCAGGTTACAGGAAGTACGCTGCAGTTACCGGAAGGAGAAACAGCATTGATCCCCGAGGTATTCAATGCCCTGTTCGTTACCAACACCCTTCCATTGATAATGACCCCTGTTCCCAGGGATACCAGGCCGTTGTTTCCAACAATCGTACCGGTGAAAACCGAGTTGGCTGCAATATCCACCGTGCCTTCTACCAACCAATATACATTTTTAGCCTGGGCACCGTTTACCAGTTTAACTTTTGAATTAACTGCTGCTGCAAAAGCCCCATTAATCTTTATTATAAATACCGCATTCGCATTGTTCAATGCATTCAGGTATACGGTATCTGTGAGGGAGGCCGCTGAGTTCATGAGGTAGGTGTGTGGTGTAAGTTCAAGCCCGTTCCCAAACTGGGCAGGAAACATTAATTCAATTTCGTGCGGCTGGGCATTCAGGTAATTATAAACAACCGTCAAATCTGTTGCACTTTGACCGGTTGATGCATCCGGAGATGTATGAATGGTACCCGCTACCAATAAAGGATCATAACCGGCGGTTGCACCAAAATTGGTTCCAACATCACCGGTTACATAAGTAACACCACTGTTACTCACATTGCCGCTTCCTGAAAATAGCGCATAGCAGGCGGTGGCGCCAAGCGCAGGCGCAACCGGACCCTGAAGAACAGCCGTTCCGCAACCTGTCGGTGTATAGGCCATTATTCCGGCTACCGTGATAGCGCCTGTTGTAGTGAGCGCCCTTCCTTCAAGCGTATCATTGATAGCCATCACTATTTCAGCATTGTTTGCAATGATAGTTCCCCGCATATAAGTTCCCGTAGCCATGTCTACTTTTCCTTCCACTTTCCAAAACACATTACATGCCTGTGCACCATTCAGCAGTTTTACTTTAGCAGCAGCGTTTGTTGAAAATGCTCCATTTATTTTAAAAATAAATACAGCATTCGGATCGCCCTGTGCATCTAAGTTCAATGTTAAATCCAAAAAGGATGTACCACCAATATTGTAAACCCCAGTAAAAAGTGTTTCACCGCCACCCAGTCCGGGGGCATGTGCATTAGTGGCTGTGGTGGCATTTAATTGATTATATGCAACAAGTAAATCTGCAGATGCCTGTGCACTTACAGCATCGCCAACGTGTATTACACCGTTCACATTGCCGAAACCTGTTACACTTCCACCGCCATTGGTACCTACGTTGCCTGTAACAATCGCCTTAACGCCACCATTGGTTACAGCCCCCTGTGAAGAAAAGAGAACAAAACTTGCTGCGCTGCCCAGGGGAGGTGCAACAACCTGTGAAAAACTTAGATGTGTAACAAGTAACAGATATGCAAGAGCAAGTAAAAATTTCTTCATTTTATCGGATTTTAATTGTTTTTAGTTAACCGATCAAAGCTTGGAAATTTTAGGCACTTAAGTGTTACACAACCAGGTATTTATGTTACATAATTCACACGTTCCGGATTATCATCATATAACGCACAGGTTCTGGATTATCATGCCTCCGTGGTTGGTTTACCTGATTAAAATTCTTTTTCACCAGGCGCAGGATATCCGATCAGCTTGTTCAACTGATGGTACTGATACTTTTTATCTTGTTACTTCGTGTTGGTTGTTGGTACGATCTGCTGCCTGCCCGGACTGTATACCGACAAAGGCAGCGGATTAGTAACAAGGTAGACACGGGGCCGGAGCCCCGCGCTTGAAGAGGTACCATATAATACAGACATAATCAAATTGACATGACACTAGCAACTTACAGGATGGTTTAATTAAATACTAATTTTTCCGATTAACCTTCCTTTACCATATTCCCTGGCGCCATGAAATCCACTATCCGCGGTATTTAGTGCAGGTACAGTATCTATAAAGAAGAAATTGCCTCGCTCATCTGTAATAATATTTTCTTCGTGTAAGTCTTTTATGATGTAGTCATCATTATAAAGAAGGGGTTTATAATTTTCTAAATCAAAATTAAATCCCCGTTTGTTCGCTTCTCGTTTAAATACCCCTTCTTCCCTGGTGAAGTCAATATACCTTCCTTTTATAAAGGGCTGCTCAACTACAAAAGCAAATGTTTTATTTCCTGTAAAATCTTCAGTGTTGGTAAATCCTAGAAGTTCATAGTTAGTACCAGAAAATAAATAGTTATGGAGGGCTATGCGGTTATTAAGATAATCTAAAGGAGTTTTAGAAAATCTCCGATAATTGACCACTTTTCTTACAACCCCTTTTTCCTCAAAATAATAAACCTTCGCTTCAGATTCCTCTGCTATCTGATCTGAGAGTTTAAATGAATATTCATCTATCCATATTCCGGATTCGTGAGCGTAATCTCTCAAGAGTTTTTCCTGTTCCTCAAGGTTTCTTTGTTCCGCCGTACCTGCTCTTTCGCTTGCTCCAAGGATAAGGGTTGCTTCAACATTTCTTCTACCACCTTTAATGCGACCCTGTTCCTCTCTAAATGATAGGGAGTCAATGTAGAGCGTTCCTGAAAAGACTGCATCTGCTGTTGTTCTGAGTGTTTCATAATTAATTTTGTTGTTGTTAACCATGTCTTATAAGGATACTTCTTTTTTTTGATCTCTGGCTTAATGCCCGCCTGGGTGGACACCGTTCGGCAAGGGATCATCTCCTGATTGGTATACTTTGATTTGATCTGTATGTCAGAACACCAGCAATTTACCTATCTTATGCGTATCCATCATTATTTTTATTCAAAGTATTTTTTTAACCGCGATTTATTGATCGTGATTGTCCAAAAATAAACTTCATGAAGTTCAGTGTAGGATTTATGTAGAGCTTTGTATTGAAATCTTTGGCTTGCATTTTTTTAGTTGGTAAGATACCCCATTTCGTTGCAGGCCGGTGAGGGACCAGCCCCGAAGAGTATAATGGTTCGGCTTGATGCAAACCACGGAAGCAAAAAATATTCCAGCGTGCTATATTGTCATTAGCCGCCGCATATGATTATGCAGTGTTGTTGTTGGATCGCACCAATCATCTAAAATGGAAAAATGATTGGCACCGGCAATTGGAGAAAAATTTATTGGAATATTTTCTTTCCAGCATTTGTACAGTTCAGCGCTTTGATCGATAAATTCTTTTGTTTCGGCGCCGCCTGCAGCCAATATCAATGGACATTGAATGTGGGGTTTAAATTGTGCAGGACTGTTTTTTAAAGCAGTCGCCGCATCCATTTGCAGCACCTCGTTCACTTCGCACAATTGAACAGGAACCAGGTTAAAAAGCCCACTGAGTGCACAAGCTCCTTTGAATGTATCCGCACGTAAAGCGGGACCATTGGCCTGCCCGTTATCTGCCATCAGCATGGCCATTAAATGAGCACCCGCACTGTGCCCTGCAACATACATCTGATCCGCATCTCCATTATAAGAAGATAGATTTGCCTGCAGCCATTGCACCGCTTTACCGCATGATGCAATGATCTGTTCAATCGTAGCCACGGGGGCTAATGGAAAATTTAAAATTGCGGTAGTAACATCATACAAATGAAATGCCGCCGCAACAAACTGGAAGAATGATTTATCGAATCGTTGCCAGTACCCCCCGTGAATAAAAACCAACGATTTAGCATGCGGCTTTGAAGACGGGTAAATATCCAATTGCTCACGGGGCCGATCGCCATACGCAATATTTTTGACCGCAGGATACTGTTGCGCTGCCTGCCTGCTTCGCAGTTCCCAGCCATTTATATAATTGGCAAATTCCGGCACCTGCAGGCGATTGTTATATTGCCTGTCAAGTTCAGCCTGTGTATATTGCTTGTAAATAGTCATCCGGAAGAACTCATTTTTCCATTATTGATTCCTGCGATTCTTTCAGGCAGTTGAACAGGATTTTGTAAAATTGCGGGTGAGACTGCCAGGTTTTCCCGGTAATTATTTTGCCGTCTTTTATTGCTTCGTCCGGTGTAACATAAATGCCTCCGCAGGATTCAACTTCGAATTTTACATGTTCGTAACAGGCGATCTTCCTGTTATTTACCAGGCCCGCTGTCACCAATATCTGAACACCGTGACAGATGGCAAAAACATATTTGTTACTGTTGTAAAATTCTTTAGCGATGTTTATTACCCGGGGATCGTTGCGCAAATATTCAGGCGCTCTTCCGCCGGGAAACAATACAGCATGGTAATCATTTGTATCAACGTCGTCAAAAGATATATCCGCTTCTACGAGGTATCCTTTACGTTCTACGTAGGTGTCCCAGCCGGGCTCAAAATCATGAATTACAAGATTCATTCTTTTTACGGCAGGCGCTGCAATCACGGGTTCGTAACCTGCCTCCTGCAGGCGATGCGATGCATACAAAATTTCGAAACTTTCTCCGGCATCGCCGGTAATGATGAGAATTTTTTTATTGTGCGACATAATTTCTGATTGATGGTGATCCTGTTTAAACAAGGACCGGCAATGTATAAAAAAATATTTATAATTAAGAGCTGTTGTCCGGCTAAATGCTAAAACCACCGGCCAGCTTCTTTAACCTCACTTCAACCTATCTTCATTCCAATCGGGGATCCCGGTTAAAATTTATACATTTACTGATCCGGTTGTTAAATCATAACGTAGGGTGCCTGGTGAATCAGGAAGGTACTTTACCGAACGCCGCCTCCGATATTGCTTTCCTGTTTTAAATTCTCTTCCTGGTGGTCTTTGTCCTCATCGGCCACGGCTTCCCCTGGAATACCTCACCAAAATGTGTAAGCGTTGTACTGCATTTTTTGGGTAAGATAACTCATTTCGCCACAGACTGATGATAACACCCGCCCCGCAGCGTAAATAGTTTTGCGTTGCAAAAATTAGTAACAATGAAGACGGGGGCCGGAGCCTTGCGCCTGCAGGGACATGCTACGGGCATGGAAATCCTATTGCTTTTTAAAAAATATAATTTTACTTTTATAGGCATAGTGTATAAACCGGCTAAGTAGTTAGGATTTTCTTTCACACCTAAATATAAAAAGCTATGAAATACAATTACCAACTTTTGGGGGCATTTTTTTTATTCATATTGACCCTGTCATTTTTATATGGTTGCCCTTCCAGGGGAGGAAAAGTTACCCTGTCGGTTACCAACTGCCCGAAAGACAATATTAGAATCGTGTTTAGCGATAGTAGTATAGTGGTGGCAGACCCCTTCAAAATAGTTAAGGCTACGGTTACTATCTATTGTAACAACGAAGCTGTTCCAAACGCTGAAGTCATGGTGGATTTCCCCTTTCTTTCCACCTCTTCATTCTCCCCATTTAAAAATAAAACTGACCAAAACGGTCAAATTTCTATTAGCCAAAATATACTTTCAGACCCTTCAGGAAAAGACCTGGAAATTACGATTAAGGGCAGCGACGGTGAAAAAGCAGTTACCATGACCATTCCTCCCATACCATAAGGATTTTGAAAGAATAAGTCCGTGGGGGCGCATAAACCCTCCCCGCTTTTCGGTATCTGTATAACCCGCAGTTTCCAGGCAAACTTCTTTACCTTTTCTTTCTGTCCACTTATAAATGGTATTGGCAGGAATGTCGGAAAATAAAAGCATCTTCTCTTTCCCGATCCTCAATGGCCCTTCGGTAAATTGGAAACCTTCTGCTATTATTTCCACCTTTGCATCTCTATAAATCAGGCCGGAGAGTTCATTGGAAACAAATTCTATAGTTCCTGTCACGGGTTTGGTGTCTTGTGCGTAAACTGCAAAAAAATGGGTAAGCAAAAGAAATCGTAATCTTCTTCATAAAGTTTGTTTAAAATAGTTAATGCGACTAAATGCCATTAGATAAATTATGTGTCCGGCAGAAGTATTTCATGGCGTCATCATTATGAACTAGTTCTGTTGTTTTTTCTTTTTGATCAAAAGAAAAAATAACCAATCCTTTCCGGCATACATAGTGGCAACATTTCAGACCCTTATAACCAATCAGAGAAAATTAACTCAAACAATCTGTAAAGCTGTTTTGTTAAGTATAAATTTCGTTGATGCTTACCATGTTCTTTTACTCATCATCTTATCCACTTCGGCACGGGTCATTTTTCCTAGTTCGGGGTGCTTTTCCAGCCATTTTAAAAATTCGGATTTTATTTCATCCGTCCATTGACTGTCAATTTC
>JANPIJ010000228.1:0-38058 GCA_031424955.1 Ferruginibacter sp.
TTCGCGTTGTGATTTAAAGTAAAGTCTGCAAGCACTCTCAGTGGAAAACTCAGAAAAAAAATTATCTATATTCATTTTGCTAATTTATATAGCAAATATACTAAATTAATTAGCTTGCACCTAATTACGGATAGTCATTCAGATTTTTTAATATGAAATGATAAAATTGTAACCTTCTTAAAGCTCCTCTTTTTTATATACTTTTGCACGCCAATAAAGAAGCACGTTATATTATGCCAATAGACAAATCAATAAAATCAGTATTAATTATAGGTTCAGGACCCATTGTAATAGGGCAGGCCTGCGAATTTGACTACTCAGGAACACAGGCAGCCAGGAGCATACGCGAAGAAGGCGTAAAGGTAATTTTGATCAATAGTAACCCGGCTACAATAATGACCGATCCAATGATGGCAGACAGGGTTTACCTGTTGCCATTAACAGTGGAAAGCATTGAACAAATACTGGAAGAAAATGATATCAGTGCGGTGTTGCCAACCATGGGTGGACAAACTGCCCTTAATCTTTGTAAGGAAGCGGATGAACTGGGCGTTTGGGAAAAATATGGTGTTAAGCTAATTGGTGTTGATATTAAAGCAATTGATAAGGCAGAAGACAGGGAAAAATTCCGCAACTGGATGATTGAAATGGGCATTGCGGTATGCCCTGCCAAAACCGCCAACTCATTTTTGGAAGGTAAGGAGTTTGCGCAGGAAATTGGATTTCCATTGGTGATCCGCCCATCGTTTACACTGGGTGGAAGTGGTGGAAGTATCGTATTTAAAAAAGAAGAACTGGATGAAGCTTTAAATAACGGATTAACCGCTTCACCTATCCACGAGGTGTTGGTTGAAAAAGCGGTATTGGGATGGAAAGAATTTGAGCTGGAACTGTTGCGGGATGCAGAAGATAATGTGGTGATCATTTGCGGCGTTGAAAATTTTGATCCCATGGGTGTACATACCGGGGATAGCATTACCGTAGCACCTTGTATGACTTTAAGCGACACCGCTTACCAGGATATGCGTAACACCGCTATTCGTATGATGAGGGCCCTCGGCAACTTTGCCGGTGGTTGTAATGTTCAGTTTGCCATCAACCCACAAACCGAAGAGTTGATTGTGGTGGAAATTAACCCCCGTGTTAGCCGCTCTTCCGCTTTGGCGAGTAAGGCTACTGGTTACCCCATCGCTAAAATAGCGGCTAAACTTGCACTAGGCTTTAACCTGGACGAATTGAAAAACCAGATCACCCAGTCTACTTCCGCTTATTTTGAACCGGCGCTGGATTATGTAATTGTAAAAATACCCCGTTGGAATTTTGATAAGTTTAAAGGCGCCAATGATACACTGGGCTTCCAGATGAAAAGCGTTGGTGAAGTAATGGGTATCGGCAGAAGCTTTGCCGAGGCGGTACAAAAAGCCTGTCAGAGTTTAGAGAATGAAGCAGTTGGCCTGGGGTATTACGGAAAAAGCTTAATGCATGCAGATGAATTGATTGAGTATATTAAAATTCCCAAATGGGACCGCATATTCAGAATAAAGGATGCGTTGATGGCCGGAGCAAGTATCAAACGTATTTGCGAAAGCACCGGTATTGACCGGTGGTTTATTTACCAGATTCAAAAAATATGTGAATGTGAAAAGCAAATAGCGAAGTACGATTTAAAAACCCTGCCGGATGAATTGTTGCGGGATGCTAAATTTTTAGGTTTTAGCGACGAACAGATCGTTCGCATAATGAATGAAGAAAATAGCGAACTGATATACGAAAGAAGGAAGGAGATGGGGTTAACCAGGGTATTTAAAATGGTAGATACCTGTAGTGCGGAGTTTGAAGCAAAAACTCCTTACTTCTATTCAACTTTTGAAACGGCTCCAACTGCCTCTTCCGAAATCGGAGCCATTGTTTCCAATGAATCTAAACGTTCGGGTAAAAAGAAAATAATCGTATTGGGCAGCGGGCCTAACAGGATTGGCCAGGGTATTGAATTTGACTACTGTTGTGTGCATGGTTTGCTGGCGGTAAAAGAAGCCGGTTTTGAAGCCATCATGGTGAATTGTAACCCCGAAACCGTATCTACCGATTTTGATATGGCGGATAAATTATATTTTGAACCCGTATTTTGGGAGCACCTGTGGGAAATTATTGAGCATGAGAAACCGGAAGGCGTAATTGTACAACTGGGAGGGCAAACGGCACTTAAGCTGGCTAAGAAACTACACGAAAAAGGAATAAAAATTATCGGTACCTCCTTCGATAGCATGGATATTGCAGAAGATCGCGGCAGGTTTAGCGATACGCTGAAAGAGTTGGGTATTCCTTATCCAAATTATGGTACTGCCTATGATACCGATGAAGCAATTGAAGTTGCCAAAAAAGTAGGATACCCGGTATTGATTCGCCCCAGTTATGTAATTGGCGGCCAGCGCATGCGGATTGTTTTAAATGATGAAGATTTGGAGAAAGGGATTTTAAGTTTAATAAAACACTTGCCAGGTAATAAAATATTAATTGACCACTTTCTTGACCGTTGCCAGGAGGCGGAGATTGATGCGATATTTGATGGCGAGGAATTTCACATTATGGGTGTGATGGAACATATTGAACCGGCGGGTATTCATAGTGGTGATAGTAATGCGGTGCTGCCACAGTTTAATTTGTCGCCGTTGATTGTAACAACAATGGAACATTATGCTGAAAAAATTGCAAGAACCCTTAATATCAAGGGCCTGATCAATATCCAGTTTGCCATAAAGGATGGCAATGTTTATGTAATTGAAGCCAATCCAAGGGCAAGCCGTACCACGCCATTTATTGCAAAAGCCTACCAGATACCTTATTTAAATATTGCCACCAAGATAATGCTGGGAGTAAATAAAATAAAAGATTTCACCTACGATAAAAAACTACAGGGTTTCGCCATCAAGGAACCGGTTTTCTCCTTTAATAAATTCCCCGGGGTAAGTAAAGAACTGGGGCCTGAAATGAAGAGTACAGGTGAAGCCATCCGTTTTATAAAAGATCTCCGTGACCCTTATTTCAGGCAATTGTATAAAGAACGCAGTATGCATTTGAGTAAATAAGATAGTATTGGCGGCGGTTAAATGCCGCCATTTTTCTTAACAGCCGGGTAAAGTGGAATCATAAAATGGTTATTGGTCATTCATCGTTTCTTAATTAAGACCTATATTGGTTTTTTGAATGTGTAATATTGGCATATTAGTTGGTTATAGGTTTCCAACTATTTTTAAGTTCCTTTATCTTTATTATTATTCAGCCCATACTCAAATACTTCATTCGTTTTACATGGATTAAAATATCCGTGTGTAGCCTGTTGCTATTTTCATTGATCAGTTCTTCCGCTGCCAATGCAGGTCCTCCTGATAGCAGGGTAACTAACAACTCCTCCCGGTTTTTTGAAGCATCGCATCATAAGCGCTTTTATAAAGGGATTGACTGGAATACAAGGGCTGCTTTTTTTACCTGTTTCAACAAATCATCAGAACAAAAGCGAACCGGTAAGCGGAATGACAGCCTGCCTAAAACCAATGATGTTACTGTAGTAATCCCTTTTGATTATAAGCAATCATCGCTCAACTATACCAGTACATTCAATTTAATGGATAGTGTGGCGGCTATCTTACAAATGGATGATTCTATTAAAGTGACCATCAATGGCTATTCTTATTTTGATGAAGGCAGCGAAGAAATTTGCCATTACCTGTCACTCAACCGGGCTTTGTCTGTAAAATATTATGTGGTAGGCCGGGGCGTTGATAGTGTAAGGCTGGTTGAAACAAATGCACAGGGGCGGCAGCGGTCAATACAACGTAAAAAACTGAAGGAACCTGTTGAGTTTAACTGCACTGCAGAAATAACCATTCACTATCCCATACCAATTCCGCCGGACCCGTTAAACGACATGGATGAGGATGGCATAACGGATAAGGAAGACAGTTGTAAAAGTGAATATGGATATAGGGCTTTCAACGGGTGCCCCGACAAGGATGCGATCATTGTACCTTTTGAATTGCAGCAGTCCTCCTTATTTTCATCCACCTATAGAGTGCTGGATAGCGTGGTAATGTTATTGCGGAAAGATCCTACGCTTACAATTATTATACAGGGACATGCATACAAAAAGGAGGGTGTTAAAAGAGTATGTGATCAGCTTGCCAAAGAAAGGGCTGATATTGCAAAAAGATACCTGTTAACCCGCCAGGTAGATATTTCCAGGATTGATGCTATAAAAGTCCTGGGTACTTCCCGTCCGATAACTGCCGGCAGAAACCCGTGGGAGATAGCCCGTAATGCCAGGGCCGAAATATTTTTAGTTCATCATTAGTTTTACCTGTAATACAAGTAGTCCACTCAACTTTATAAAAGCATAGCATTTTCACCTGGAAAACCCGAAGGAATGTATGATCGGATGGTTAAGTATAGATGCTTCATTCGTTTGAGTAAGTGACTTAATTATTTTATATTTAATTATGAAATTGCAGTTTGAAAATTTTAGCGCAGAAGTAAAAGGATCTCTTCATGATGGTATGTCAGATGACGCATTTTTTAATTTCTGTGTGCAAAATCGCGATGTAAGATTGGAAAGAGATACTGGCGGGCAAATCATAATCATGGCACCGGCTGACCTAAGTATTGGATCAATGATTTCAGTTATTTCAGGGGAATTATTTATTTGGAACAGGCAATATAAATCTGGAAACGCATTTGGTTCGGCTACCGGATTCACCCTGCCCGATGGGGCTGTTTTTTCACCGGATGCTGCATGGGTTAGTAACGAAAAAATAGCGTTACTTTCCGAAGATGATAAAAGCAAATTTGCCCCTGTTTGCCCTGATTTTATATGTGAATTAAAAAGTCCTTCAGACAGATTAAATACATTAAAAAACAAAATGCTAAAATGGATTGAAAACGGAGCCCGGCTGGCATGGTTGATTGATCCTGAAAGCAAAAAAGTTTTTATATACCGGGAAGATGGCAGCGTATCAATTATTCAGGGATTTAATAATAAGCTATCCGGTGAAGATGTCCTGCCTGGGTTTGAATTAGACCTGCAATTATTCCAATAACTTTTCCTCAAAGCAATTGCTATAAAGTTTTTGTAAAAGAGTGCTTACTTCCGCTACAACTTTAATAGATTTTCCTCCTCATCGTAACCAATTTATTTCTTTCAAATTTTTACCTATAAAATGGCAATGCGGGTTAACTGGTAAACCCTTAAAAAAAGTCGCCTTCCATCTCCCTGTTGTTTTTCTTTCCATTCCCTGTTGCTTTCAACATACTAAATACCCGGTAACCGCATTATTTTAAGGGGTGCATAATCCATATATCATCCCGGTTTGGAAAAGGGCGCCATTTATAAAGCTGTTGCCTCCGCTTGTAGTTGGCATATTGCTTCAATGGTACATGGCTATTTCGTTACCGGTAATTCTACTTACCGGCCTGTGTTGTGTCATTATCTATTTCTTATTTTATTTGTTACCACTCGGAATCAGGTTCAGATGGCAGGTAATACAGAACCTGCTGCTCAATTTGATACTGATCAGCGTTGGGTTGGTGGTTACCTGGAATAATGACGTTAGAAACAATGATAGCTGGTTTGGGCACCATTATCACGACAGCGATTTAATGGTTGTAAAAATAGCTGAACCTCTGGTTGAAAAAGCCAAATCCTTTAAGGCGAATGCTTTTGTAGAAGCTGTGATCCACCACGATTCCGTGATTAATTGCAAAGGCAAAATATTGGTGTATTTCTCCAAAGATTCCATTTCGTCCCGGTTAGGATATGGCGATAGAATGCTGATTAACAAAAAGCTACAGCGAATAAAAAACTCAGGAAACCCCGGGGCGTTTAATTACCAACGCTATGCGGCCTTTCAGCAGATCTACCACAATGTATTTTTAAAGGAAAAAGACTGGGTGATGTTGCCCGATAAAAGTATCGATCCCTTCAGGCAATTTATATTTAACGCCCGTGAAAATATGCTGTCATTGTTGCGGAAAAACATGGACAGCAGCAAAGATGAACTAGGAATTGCCCAGGCTTTGCTGATAGGCTATACCAATGACCTGGATAAAGACCTGGTGCAGGCTTACAGCAATACCGGGGTAGTACACATTATCGCTATATCGGGCATGCACCTGGGCCTCATTTATTTGTTGCTCGTATCAGTATTTAAAAAAATCCCTGGTATAAGAAAGTCCAGGTTGTTACAGGCTGCTCTTATTTTGTGTTGCCTTTGGTTGTTTTCATTGCTTACAGGGGCCTCAGCATCTGTATTAAGGGCAGCGGTAATGTTTACATTCATCACCATTGGAAGTAGTTTTAATAAGCAGGCTTCTATCTATAATTCACTGGCGGCATCTGCATTTGTACTGCTTTGCTATAATCCCTATTTTTTGTGGGATGTCGGATTCCAGCTGTCCTACCTTGCAGTTGTAAGTATTGTTGTTTTCCAGGTGCCGGTATATAATGGTTGGTACCTTAAAAATAAATGGGCCGATCATATATGGAAGCTGGCGGCAATTTCCCTGGCTGCACAAATACTTACTTTTCCAATTTGTATTTATTATTTTCACCAGTTTCCCAATTTTTTCCTACTGACCAATCTGATTGTAGTGCCACTTTCCAGTATTATTTTATATGCCGAAATTGGTTTAGTCGCCTTTTCATGGATTTCCTGGATTGGGCCCGTATTGGGTAAAACAGTATCCTGGCTGGTGTGGGCAATGAATAAAATCGTACTGTATATAAACGCATTCCCATTTGCTGTTTGGGATGGTATTGCAGCCACTGTATTATCCACCTGGTTATTATATGCAGTAGTAATTGGGACTTGTGCATGGCTGATGAAAAGAAATCATCTGCTATTCCAGTTTGCTTTGTATGCACTACTTTTATTTGCAATGACTTTAGCATACAGTAGATGGCAAATCACCAATCAACAAAAGTTGATTGTTTACAACGTGCCGCAACACCGCGCCATTGATATAGTACAGGGGAATGATTATAAATTTATAGGCGACAGCATGCTGATACAGGATGGCATGCTTCAAAATTTCCACCTGAAACCAGCCCGGATAATGCTTCAGTTAACTGATACAACCAGCCCGTTCACAAATCTTTACCGGCAGCAGTCTTTTTTTCAGTTCAGCAATAAAAGAATCCTGTTGATTGACCAAACTTTCCTTTTAAAGCCTTCTCCGCTAAAGACAACCCTTGATATCATAATCATCTCCAAAAATCCCTCCCTCCGCATTGCCCAACTGGCAGGCGTTTTCAACTGCAGTCAATATGTTTTTGACGCATCTAACAGTTTGTGGAAAATTGATAAATGGCAAAAAGAGTGCGAAGAATTACATTTGCGCTCTTATTCGGTTCAGGAAAAGGGTGCATTTGTGTTAGATGTGGGTGAATAAGCAGGTTTTCGGTTTCCTGTTGAAAGTTTTCGGTTTCTTAAAAACGTAAAGTCTTCTTTTAAGCTGGTCCCAAAAATTTGAAGGATTAGGATTGGATTTCAGTATGATAAGTATGGTGAATTGCCTTTAACCATTCCCTGTTGGCTATAAATTTATAAAAATTAAAAATAAATTGAACGCCCATCCTTAATTCAGAGAGCATAAAAAAGCATAAAACAGTAAATAATAGACACTAAAACACTAAACAGTCAACTAACACAACAAACAATCAACAATGCAAAAAAAGATCAAATCAGCGCTTATTTCCGTTTTTTATAAAGATGGGTTAGAAAATATAGTAAAGGAATTACATACCCTGGGCGTAACCATTTATTCAACCGGCGGCACTCAACAATTTATAGAGGAGTTGCAGGTGCCTTGTGTTCCCGTTGAGTCGTTAACGACTTATCCTTCTATTTTAGGGGGTAGGGTAAAAACATTGCATCCGTCCGTATTTGGTGGTATTTTAGGTAAGCGGGATGATGCTCAGCATGTAGCAGAAATGAAACAATACAATATTCCCGAACTGGATTTGGTTATTGTTGATTTATATCCTTTTGAAGAGACTGTAAAGTCCACCACTGACGAAAATCTGATCATAGAAAAAATTGACATCGGCGGCCCATCCATGATACGGGGTGCTGCAAAAAATCATAAAGACGTAGTGGTAATAGCTGCCAAAAAAGACTACGCTTTGCTGGAGCAAATTTTAAAAGATCAACACGGAGAAACTACACTAGATCAGCGCCGCACATTTGCAATCAAAGCATTTGATGTATGTACCGGGTACGATCTCGCCATCTCCAATTATTTTAATAAAACTGAATTTGCCAACCCGTTTGATAAAACAAAAACAGTACTTCGCTATGGAGAAAATCCTCACCAGGAGGGTATCTTTTATGGCAACCAGGAAGAAATATTTGACAAGCTGCATGGGAAAGAATTATCCTACAACAACCTGGTAGATGTGGATGCGGCGGTTCAATTAATTGCTGAATTCAGCACTACCACTTTTGCCATTATCAAGCACACCAATGTGTGCGGCATAGCTTCCAGGAATACATTGAAAGAAGCATGGGATGCCGCATTGGCTGGTGATCCGGAAAGCGCCTTTGGTGGTGTATTGATTTGTAACGCTCCTGTCGACAAAGCAACCGCGGAAGCTATCAATGAGATATTTTTTGAAGTATTGATTGCGCCTGCATTTGATGCAGATGCATTGGAAATTCTGCAGACAAAAAAGAACCGCATTCTTTTGGTACAGAAAACCGGGCTAACTGCAACGCACCAGTTCAGGTCTGTTTTAAACGGCACACTAACACAGCAAAATGATGTAGGGAATTTCACAGAATGGAAGGAGGCCGGAGGAAGGGAAACAACCGCTGAGGAAAAAGATGACCTGGCATTTGCCAACGTGGTTGGTAAACATTTAAAGAGTAACTCTATCGCATTGGTTAAAAATAAGCAACTGATTGGGAAAGGTTGCGGGCAAACGTCCAGGATAGATTCCCTGCGTCAATCAATAGAAAAAGCGAAACAATTTAATTTTGATTTGACAGGGGCAGTATTAGCGAGCGATGCTTTCTTCCCTTTTGATGACTGTGTAAAAATTGCGCATGCTGCAGGTATCACTTCATTTATTCAGCCCGGCGGTTCCATACGTGATAAAGATTCTATTGAATATTGTAAACAAAATAACCTCGCAATGGTAATAACAGGACTCAGGCACTTTAAACACTAATGGACATCTTTTGTAAATGATCAGCAGTAATAATTTACCCAAAGGGAAGGCAGGTGGTTACCTTGCATTGGCTACCACCAGTGTATTGTGGGGTACTACCTGGGTAGCAAGTAAGGTAGCTGTGTCTGAAAATTTACCGCCCTTTCAAATGGCTTCTATGCGGCAGTTTTTTGGGGGCGTTTGTTTTGTGAGCTTCTTTATGCTGTATAAGAAATTACCATTACCAACAGCCCGGCAATTTGCATGGCTGTTGGTAATGGCTTTGCTGATGTTTGTTTTTGCAAATGGTTTAAGCACCTGGAGTTTATTATATATACCCACGGGCTTCAGTGCTTTGATTGGTGCGCTTTATCCGTTTAGTGTAGTAATTGCGGAGCGGCTTTTTTTTAATAACCGCAATCTCAACAGGCTCACTTTTGTTGGATTATTAATGGGGGTTGCGGGAATTGGTATTGTATTTTACGAGAATGTATTCCACGCCCAACCGGAGGGTTTTTTGTTTGGTCTTGTATTATCTGTTTTGGCAATGCTTTCGTGGAGTGCGGGCACCATGTTTATTACCCGTAATAAGATAAATATAAATCCGTATTATGCAATCGGATGGCAGATGCTGATCAGTTCTGTAGTATTGTTTTTTATTGCTCAAACTACGCAACCTGTTATTCCGTTGCGGGAGGTTTCTTTAAAAATATGGATGTCTATTTTGTACCTGGTAGCATTTGGCTCCATCCTGAGTTTTATTGCATTTGTCTATTCCATGAAAAAATTACCCATTGCCATCTCCTCCCTTTATGCCTACATCAACCCGCTGGTAGCAATGGTAACAGCCGCTTTTGTGGTGAACGAAAAACTGACAATGAATATTTTTTGGGGAGCATTGGTAACGTTAACCGGTGTGTTCCTTGTTAATTACAGCATTAAGCGAAACGGGAAGGAAATAATAGTGGAGCCGGAGCAATAGTGAACTATGGATTTTTGTCTTTACTAAGATTTATAGGATATAAAGATTGTAGGATGAAAGCGCTTTTGAAGTAGATAGATTTTGATGATTGCGAATGGTATGTTCAAAAATGCATGTTGGTAAGGACAGATCATAACAACTGGCAGTTACACTTTCAATTCGCAATAAATTTATTGGATTTCATTTCAAACTATGGCCCCAATAGACTTAAACCATATTATCAGTGTGCAATTAATCCTAAAAGATCCAATCCCATCATCCTCTAATCTAAAAAATCCTGATAAAGATTTACATGATGTAAGGATTGCAGGATGAAGGCGCTTTTGAGGTAAATGAATTCGAATCGTATCCTAAAAGAGCTAATCCTATCATCCTCTAATCCAAAAAATCTTAGTAAAGATTTAACCAGGAATTACCGGCCCGTATTTTAATTTTTTATCGTTAATTTTTTTATCCGGAAAAAGGATATCGTGCGCTGTTTCATAGCCTTCATCTGCAATTTGATTTAGCATACGCGTTGTTTTGGAACTTCTTGCCAGGTATACAACTACTCCCGCCGCCGCTACAACTGCTAAACCGAATGCTATTTTATATGATAATTTCATTGTTCTTACATTTTTGTAAAGATAAAATAGCAAAAAACAGACCAGCCTGTTTTATTGTTAAATGTTAGCCAAGGCGGATGAATTAGTTAGGATTAGGATTTGTTAATTTCTTTTACCTGTAAAATAAACTGCCTGTAAATATCTCTCCATGCGGTAAATGCTGGATCTGTTCCCAGGAAATTATTGTGCCATATGGTGATCAGTTGCCCACCGGTTTCTTTACATATCGCGTAATACTGCATCATTTCCTGGTAAGCTTCTTCCGCGGTATATTTTTGTTCATAAAATGAATTGGCTTCCATAAAGCAGAAAGGATGTATGCGCAATAAAGTAGCTTCATTTTTTGGGAGATCGAACCAATAAAAAGAAGCAGCTACGGAAGCCCTGAAGCCGTTGATACCGCCATACCCCATTGAGTAATCGTCCGTAATTCTGATCTCCGTTAGCCGCCTGTATCCGGAGGGTAAATTGAAACGAATATAGTGTTGCCTCGATTTGCTGATGATCGTACCACTCATTAGATCAAGCCGTTCTTTCTCTATTTGCAGCAAAGCAGATTCATCACCACTCCGCCAGGAGGGATGAAGGCCAATTGTATATTTTTGAGCATGATGCTCTATCAGTGAGAGCATTGCTTTTTTATGTGGCAGGATATTTTTATCATGGATGCCATTCTTTTTTGCAACTAAAAAAAAGTACAGTGGTTGCAGGTTTTGCTGCCGGTGCAAATCATCCAGCCAGTCATATGAATCAAAAGGATCCTCTTCCAAACCGCACAAAACCTTCATCCGTTTAAGCGAGGGGGATTTAAAAAACCCTCCTATATTTCTCCTCCATCCCTTATGCCTGTACGAATAAGCCATATCAATATCGTAGGTAGGCAGGAAGGTGAATGGAGAATGCTGAACGACGAAGTCCGGGAATTTTTTTTGTAATGAATTAATGAGTTGCCTGATCCAGATATTAATTAACGGCAGGTGTAAAAAATGCTCCCTGAATGCGAGGGAGTTTTCATGTGCATATCGGCCATACGCATCTTTGTTATGTGGAAGGTATTCTTCGTAACGACAGAGTAAATAAAAAGATGCAGATAAAATATCAAAGGGGAAATCAGCCTGCCCTGTTTTAAAAAATGCCTTATGATCATTTACCTCAAAACAACAGGTATCCTGCTCCCTGGTATCAGTTTCAAATAATAGCCCATAATTACCAATGGTAAAATGTTCAGTGGAAACAGGCTCATTGCAGTACTTTATTTTAAAGCCATCCCGGTTGTTAAATTCTTCCGGATCGGTAGTAATTAAAAAATCCACCGACATGATTTCCTTAAAAATAAAATGGCAGATGTACTGTAAGCGGGCAGTTGTGGAAGGAGTATATAGCAGCAGTTGCATCAGGCCTGGTAAATATCTTTCAATGCAATACCGATTTGTAAGGTGGGCAAATCAATCACATCTGTTATGGACGTATAGGTATCTGTTTGCCATTCATTATCCGTTGTTTTTCTATGAACAATTACCAGGTGTTTTTCGGGTTCCACCAAAAGATAATACTGAAGGGTTTCCAGCTTTTTATACTGAATGAACTTATCAACCATATCAAAATTGCGGGTAGTTTCACTTAATACTTCTGCAATTAATATAGGTTGAATGTTATAGAATTGATTCTCCTCAGTATGGGCGACCATTACATCGGGGTAAAAAAATATGTTTTCACTTTCTATATATGCTTTTACCTGCTCAGAAGAAATGTCAAATTGTTCATCGGATAATCCCTGTCTGAATAATAGGGTAAGAAAAAAAACTATTTTATTATGTAGTTTTGAAGTGCCTGTCATTTCAATTAAATTTTCAAAATAATACTCATGCCTTACCTCGCTTTTTTCTTCAAAAGCTAAGTATTCATCGATATTCTCAAATATTTTATGTTTTTTAATTGGCTTCATCTGTTTCAAATATACAAAAATTTAAGCGGTAAACTGCATGTGCCGGTTCGTTATCCTTCTCAAGAATATTTAAACAATAAAGTGTATGAAGTAGGCTTGTAAACCTTGTTCTGTTTAATGCTTAAACCGCTCCTTCCACATTTCATTAAATGTCTTTGGGGAAAAATGGAGGTCGCTTCTATGTTGCTTCCAGCCTTTAAATAGGCCATTCACTACTTTGTTTTTTAGAGGGCCATTTCCCATGTTCATCATGCCCCTGTTTAAACTGGACAGCTTCCATATTTTCCAGGCCATTTTTTCTGAAAAGGAATTTAAACCTTCTTCAACCGATTGGTGCCGGTTATCTAACAATAATTCATGTAAATTAATTTTCACGGCACATACTTCGGTACAGGCACCGCAAAGCGAGGAAGCATAACTTAAGTGTTTAAAATCTTCCATGCCCTGCAGGTTGGGCGTTATCACGCTGCCAATCGGGCCGCTATAAGTTGCACCATAAGTATGACCGCCAATATTTTTATATACCGGGCAGGCATTTAAGCAGGCGCCACAACGAATACAATAAAGGCTTTCTCTTTGCCGGGGATTTTGTAAAATATTGGTGCGCCCGTTATCCAGCAATATCACATACATTTCTTCGGGACCGTCTGTTTCGCTGGGTTGCCTTGGGCCGGCAACAATGGTATTATACACCGTAACTTTTTGACCGGTACCAAATGTGGAGAGCAGTGGCCAGAATAATCCCAGGTCAGTTAAAGAAGGAATCATTTTTTCTATCCCAACAATTACAATATGTGTTTTGGGGAAAGCACAACTCAATCTTGCATTGCCTTCATTTTCGGTAATGGCAACGGCACCAATATCGCTGATGATAAAATTGGCTCCCGTTACGCCTACTTCTGCTTCTATATATTTTTCCCTTAAAATATTTCTGGCTACCAAAGTGAGTTCCTCAGGTGTAAGATTGATGGATGTTCCTAATTTTTCATGAAATAATTTGGCTACGTCTTCCTTGTTTTTATGCATAGCGGGTGTCACAATATGATAGGGTGCTTCGCCATCCAACTGTTGTATGTATTCGCCCAGGTCGGTTTCCACACTTTCAATTCCGTTTTGCTCCAGTGCATGATTCAGGTGTATTTCTTCTGTCACCATACTTTTGCTCTTCACTAATTTTTTACAGTTTTTTGCAGTGCAGATAGCCAATATTTCTTCAATCGCCTGTTGCGTATTTTCTGCCCATATTACTTTGCCCCCACGTTTGGTAAAGTTCAGTTCAAATTCCTCCAGCCGCTCATCCAGTGTTTCAATGGCCCGCCATTTTGCATTCTTGGCTCTTTCCCTTGCCAGGTGTACGTTCGCAAACTGCTCCTTACCCTCCGGAACTTTGGAGTTGTATTTGCCAATATTAAAATTGATTTTGCGGCGGTGATCCAAATCGGCCGCTTTAATGGTACTTTTTGCGATAAAGGTTTTTGCTGTGTCTGTCATAACGTGTGGCCTGATACAATGTCACTAAATTGGAATAAATACGAGCTGTTTATGCAATGAGCCATGATAAAAAATATTTAGAATTCTATTTCATGGGTATTATTTGATTATTGGTTCCTGAACCTGAGTTTGCCATTTTGATAAACACTGAAGTTATCCCTGATTTCGGTGAGGTATTTTGGTAAGATATTTTGAATGGCAGCAAGTTTTTCTTCTGCTACAGCATCTTCTAACCTAAGTAGTAAAATCCCTTTATGAAATAACTTTTTTTTAAAAACCAATTCTCCAAAATCTTTATCCATTGAAATGATAACGGCATCTTGCTGATTAGCTAATTTAATTATTTCCATGTCCTCCATTGCCGCATTTATAGTCCTTATTATAATTACTTCGTAGCCTTCTTTTTTCAACCATTCTTCAATGATTTTGCCAACTCCTACGTCTATTATAAATTTTTGGATACTCATGCAGCAATTTCTTCTTCATTGGCAATTATTTTTGCTGCAAACAGCAGACATGCCCTTATATCATCCTCTTCCAAAAATGGATACTCTTCAAAGATCGCTGCGTGTGAGATTCCCCTGGCGAGCATCTTTATAACCTGTTCTACGGAGATACGCATCCCCCTTATGACCGGTTTGCCGGAAAGCACGGCTGGGTTTGTCGTAATTCTATTTAGTAATGTAGTGTCCATAATGCTCAATTTTAGTTAAAGTTACCGAATCATTTTATTCTAGCTAAAGTCCCCACCTGGTAACTTCCAATCTGGTAACTCTCTACAAAAGGTGTTTCCGGTGTGCCTTTGCCCGAAGTTTTTTTATTGGCTAATTTAATGCTAAAAAACTCTACAAACAGTTGATCGTTTTCAACGCGGTAATTATCAACAATGGTATTGCCCTGTACAGTAAAAGCACCATGAATGGAATTGCCATGCACATAGCTATCCAGCAGGATGCCATCTCTTTCATCTATTACCCAATGTCCTTTGGCGATATTAACCGGCTTTAAAAGATAGGGCCGGATGTCTGTTGATGAATCCCCATACTTGATTTGCCAGGTATATTGCCCAACAGAATCTGCAGGTTGTATTCGTAACTGCATGGTAAATGTTTGCGTAGGTTTACCAGCTACCATCCATTGTAATTTTCCTTTCCAGTTGCCGGTAAATGCCTGGGGAAAAGCACTACTATTTAACAGATCAACAGATGGATTTTCATTTATCGGTTTTTGCGCCGAAACGTTTAAAATAAATAAACATGCAACCAGCAAACTGGTATAGTAACTTAATAGTTTTTTCCGGGGAAAGTGATTGATTATGCTATTTACATTTTCGGGCTCTTGTTGCACATCGGTATGCAGTACAAGTGAATTCCGGAATCCGGAATTAACATAACACAACGATGCTGCCATGAAATACAAATGTTTGTTACAAAATAATTTTAACGAAAAGGTGAAATTAAATTTTGCCTGTAAAACAGGTTAAACTATCCTTTCAATACCCCCAGCTCCTTACCCACTTTTGTAAATGCCGCAATTGCTTTATCCAACTGCTGTTTATCATGGGCGGCGCTTAACTGCACCCGTATACGGGCCTGGCCTTTTGCCACCACCGGAAAGAAAAACCCAATTACATAAATGCCTTCGCTTAATAATTTGGCTGCAAAATTTTGAGCAACTACCGCATCGTACAACATGATGGGAACAATCGGGTGTTCGCCGGGTTTTATATCAAAGCCGGCTTCGGTCATTTTTGTACGAAAGTATTTTGTGTTCGTTTCTAATTTGTCACGCAACTCAGTGGTTTCACTTAGCATATCCAGCACAGCTATAGATGCACCTACAATGCTGGGGGCTACGGTATTGCTAAATAAATATGGCCGGCTACGCTGGCGAAGCATTTCGATAATCGCTTTATTGCCACTGGTAAAACCGCCACTTGCACCACCCAATGCCTTGCCCAATGTACCGGTAATAATATCTATCCTGCCCAGCACACCACGATACTCATGGGCGCCTCTTCCCGTTTTACCCAAAAAGCCGGAAGAATGACATTCATCAATCATTACAATAGCATCATACTGATCTGCCAGGTCGCATATTTTATCTAACTGGGCTATAGTACCATCCATACTGAATGAACCATCTGTTACAATAATACGGTTTCGTAAATGGGCACTCTCCTTCAGTTTTGTTTCCAGGTCGTCCATATTATTGTGCTCATACCGGTAACGCTGTGCCTTGCATAACCTTACCCCATCAATAATACTGGCGTGGTTCAGTGCATCACTGATAATGGCATCGGCTTCGCCAAACAATGGTTCAAACAAGCCGCCGTTGGCATCAAATGCGGCGGCGTATAAAATCGTGTCTTCCATGCCTAAAAAGGTGGATAGTTTTTGCTCCAGTTCTTTATGAATATCCTGGGTACCGCAGATAAAACGTACGCTGCTCATACCATAGCCACGGATGTCAATATATTTTTTGGCTGCTGCAATTACTTTGGGATGAGATGAAAGCCCCAAATAGTTATTGGCGCAAAAATTCAATACATTTTTACCGCCGACTATAATTTCTGCGCCCTGTTCGCTGGTGATGATCCGCTCTTTTTTATACAATCCCGCATTCTCAATTTCAGCTAGTTCTGTAGCTATCCTTGATATAAATTTTTGATTCATAGATTTAAATTTAATGTAACAAAAATAGGTAAGCTGTAGTGCATTTGGGAAGATTGTTTCTCTCAAGATTTAACATTATTTATTTAGTGCTGTAACTTTTAACAGTTATTTTCGTAATACCCAAAAAAACTACTGTTATGCCTATTAAGAAATCTGCCATCCTGTTAATCGTATTATCCCTAAGTTCAGTTAGTTTGCTGGTGTTTTCTTCTTCAGTAACACCTTCATTACCTGCTATGCCGGATACACCGGTTGAATTTACACCTGCAAAATGTTGTACCAAGATGATCGAGACTAAGTCTGACTCTCCCTGGGATATGATTTCACAGATTATGTTGAGATCTGCTGCTTAGTTTTTTTATTTGTAACTTTTTTGTTTGCAGATACGTATTACTCCAAATTTGCCAAACCAACAATTAAACCAGCACCAATTGCTGTATGACGGAAAGAGAATATAACCAATGTGTAAACCTGTATGCAGATAATGTGTACCGCTTTATCCTCAAAAACCTGAGGCATGAGGCGGATGCGAAAGATATTGTACAAGGGACTTTTGAAAAAATGTGGATCAACAGGTTGCAGGTTGACAATGACCGTAGCAAAAGTTATTTGTTTACCGTGGCCTATCACCAGATGATTGATCATATCAGGAAAAATAAGCGCATCAGCCTGAGAGAAGAATTTAGTGAAGATGCAAAAGTTACCAATAGGGTACACCACGATTCTAAAAAGATATTGCATGAAGCATTGAACCGGTTAAGCGAAACGCAGCGAAGCCTGGTATTGTTGAAAGACTATGAAGGGTATAGCTATGAAGAGATCGGTAAAATTACAGGCCTCAATGAAAGCCAGGTAAAAGTTTACCTGCACCGTGCCAGACTGCAATTAAGGGAGTACATTGTAAAACCGGAGAATGTGATATAAATAATATGTTGGTAGTTGATGGTTGATTGTTCATAGTAAGAAACCCTTTGGCAAACAGTAAACAATCAACGATCAACCAACAACAACCAACGAACAACCAAGAACTTTGAACCATGACCGATATTAACAGACATAACTACGAAACATTTTTCTTGCTTTATACTGATAATGAATTGTCGGTAGAGGAAAAAAATGCGGTAGATGATTTTGTGGAAGCCAATCCTGACTTGCAGGAGGAACTGGTTATGCTGCAACAAAGTATTTTAAAGCCGGATCTTATTGTATTTACCGATAAGTTAAGCTTACATAAAGAGGAATTAATTGTATCTGAGTTGCAGCAAAAATTATTACTGCATTTAGATAATGAATTAGCAGCCGGTGAAAGAAATGAATTAGTTGAAATAATAAAAGCGGATACTGACATTGAGAAGGAGTGGATGATACTGCAACAAACAAAACTTTCGCCGGCAGAAATAGTTGTTTTCGAAGATAAACAATCTTTATACAGAAAAGAAGCTGGCCGGATAGTCGCTTTCCCATGGCGTAAACTTGCCGCAGCAGCCATTTTCATTGGATTTGGCGTATGGGGTGGGATTGTTTACTTTAATGACGAATCTAAAGCCGGGGATCAGGAAATAGTAGCAGGTACACCAATAAAAACTAACACGGTTGATCCGGTAAAAGAGAATCAACAATCAATTGCACCAACCGTTACAATAAACCCGGTAAAGGAAAGGGAGATTACCGGCATTTCAAAAAATACCCGAAAATCTTCCACTGAAATAATAAATAAATCAGCAGGCAAAACTTTACCAGGAACATTATCACCCGGTGATAAGATGGAAATGGTTAAAACCGAAAAAACGAATAATCTGCCAAAGCCATATTTTGAAAATCTTAACAATAATGAAAGTAACAATTCAATAACTGCAAACGTAAAACCACCGGCACCAGGTCCCGGGAGCAATGTGATTGATACTGAAAAGGAAGCCACAACCAACACATTTGCTTCTACTGCATCCTTTACTGATAATGGTGAAGAAAACAATAACCGTGTTCTTTATATGGATGAAGAAAAAGTAAAGAAAACAAAACTTGGCGGAATATTCCGGAAAGTTAAAAGGGTGCTTGAGCGAAACGCCAATATTACATCCGGCGGCAACAATATTAAAGTAGCCAACCTGGAATTCGCAATTCAATAAAATTTAAAAAACAACAACATGACAAAACTATTTACATTAATGGTACTGGCAATTGTATGCAATGCCGCCAATGCACAAACAGACCCGGAAAAGCCCTCCAAAAGCGCTGACACCATCAGGATAGGAAATATTATCATTACAAAAGGTGGCAATAAAAATGATGATTCCCAAAAAACCAATACCCATATTACCATGGGTAGAAACCGTCACAAAAAATTATCCAATGTGAGTACCAACTGGGGGATTTTTGACCTTGGTTTTGCAAACTATAATGATGAAACTAACTATAGTTCTACCGGCGGCTATCTTTATAACAGGGGAGGCAATACAACACCCTTGGGCAAAAATGATTTTAAATTAAGGACAGGTAAAAGTGTAAACGTAAATATTTGGTTTTTTATGCAGCGCCTCAATTTAATAAAGCAGCACGTAAACCTGAAATATGGGTTGGGGCTCGAGTTGAACAATTACCGTTATAAGTCTGGCTCCAATATCAGTTATCTTGAGCAAAACCCATACCTGCCCGGCCAGGCATCCTCACCGGTAATTATCAGGGATTCGATTCAGTTTTCGAAGAACAAATTAGCGGCTGATTACCTGACGGTTCCCATGATGTTGAATTTTTCTACCAGCCCCGGATATACCAATAAAGGGCTTAGCATTAGCGTGGGTGTAAGCGCCGGTTATTTGTACAGCCAGCGCAATAAACAAGTAAGTTCAGAAAGAGGAAAGGAAAGAAATAAGGGTGATTATGACCTGGAACGTTTTAAATTGTCTTATATAGCCGAAGTAGGGTTGGGCCCGGTAAGACTGTATGGTTCTTATAGTCCGAAATCGTTTTATCAAACCGGGCTGAATATGAAGCCTTATACTTTGGGACTTCGTTTTAGCAACTGGTAATCTTTTGCTGCCAATACTCAATCCTCTCTTCTTATTGATGGATAAGCAAAGCGGTTTATTATTTAATCTTAAAAAGCTTCGGTATTTTTCCGTGGCTTTTTTGTTTTATGTGCATCAAAAAAAGTTCGTCAATGATTTATGGGATGATGCGCCGGAATTTCATTAATCTGCCCGTTAAATATAACACAGTAGATTTTTTTAGAAAAGGAACATCCTGATCTTTCGGAGGTTATGTTAAAACAATAATAATGTGGATATCCGTGCATACTATTTTAAATGGCATAACGTTTGAAGAGTGTTATCAAATTTTTCTACCGGTATGAAAACCTCCCACATGTATCCCCTGTTTGCATTAGGTATCCTGTCTGCACTAATGGCTTTTGTACCTGGTACAAAAAAAACAGCTATCCCAGCTGATAAGAGTAAAAAGATGGGAGGGGCATTAAATACGCGGGTTACTACCACCATTGAAAATCCATATTACATTATCATTGACAAGAGCGATTATGAATTAAAGGTATACGATGAGGAAGGCTGGTATGCCACTTACCCGATCGTTTTTGGCAGTAAGGATTTGAGCGATAAGATGCGGGAAGGAGATAAAAAAACGCCGGACGGGAAGTTTAAAATAATTCAAAAAAAGATACATCCCAAATGGTCTTACGAACTGCTGTTGGATTATCCAAATGAAATATCTGTTCAGCGATTTAATGAACGTAAGCAAAGAGGCGTATTACCCAAAAATGCAAAGATTGGAAGTGGTATCGCTATCCATGCCACCCGGCCGGAGGAAGAATGGACGGTAGATAATTTTTATAACTGGACGGATGGTTGTGTATCAGTAAAATACAGCGAAATGAAAGATCTCTATAGTTTTATTCCGGTAGGCACCCCGGTAACCATACAGCCCTGATCTTTTCAATCAGCCATTTTTCCTTCTATAAAACTTTGCAATTCTTTCTGCATTTATAATGCACCTAAAAGCCAATCATTCAGTGCCCGTAATTGGCAAAGTATCCGGCAAAAAAATCAGGCTCCCATCTCCGTAGCTCAAAAACCGGAAATCGTTTTCCATGGCATAATTGTAAACCCTTTTCCAATCCACTCCAATTGCCGCGGCTACCAATAATAATAAAGTGGATTGAGGTTGGTGAAAATTGGTAATGAGTGCTTTGATGGTTTTAAAAGCATAACCCGGCGCTATCAGTATTTGCGTTTGGGTAATCAATCTCTCTAAATTGTTATTATGCATCCATTGTAACAACGCACTTAACGCCTCCGGAGCAGTAACAGTTATACCAGCCAATGGAGATTCATATACATCCCATTGATTAATTACAATGTCCTTTATTTTGATGCCGGGATACAGGATCGTTTTCACCCCCATCCAGTACAGGCTTTCCAGCGTTCGCAAAGAGGTAGTGCCTACCGCTATAATACCATTGCCAAAATGATTAACCAGCTCCTGGATGACAATTGCCGGCACATCAATCCATTCAGCATGCATCAGGTGTTCCTTCATTGCGGTTGCCTTTACCGGTTTAAAAGTACCGGCGCCAACATGCAGGGTAATATAAGCCTTCGAAATATTTTTTGTTGCAAGGGAGGAGAAAATAGCAGGCGTAAAGTGAAGACCCGCAGTAGGTGCGGCTACAGATCCATCATGCTGTGCGTAAATAGTCTGGTATCTTTCTTTATCCGCTTCTCCGGGTTTCCTTTTTATATACGGGGGCAAAGGAGTATCACCTGCCTGGTCAATTATTTCTGCAAAACTAAAATGAGCAGGCTGCCAGCTCAATTCCACTACATAAGCCTCCGGAAGCTTTTCAACAAGCCTGGCCTGTAGTTCCACTTCGGTAGCCTCAATCATACATGTTTTCACTAAATTCCCTTCCTTCCATTTGCTGGCTCCTCCTATTAAGCATTTCCATTTTATCCTTTCTTTTTTGCTCATGATGGTACTATACTCATTCACGGGTTCATAAGGTTCCAGGCAAAATATTTCTATTACTCCACCGGTAGGTTTTTGAAATAATATCCTCGCCTGTATTACCCGGGTATTGTTAAAAACAAGCAGGCTGTTGGATGGTAAATAGGCTGCTAAGTTTTGATAACGGTCGTCTTGAATGCGGCCTTCTTTATAAATCAATAGTTTTGAATCATCCCGTTCTGCAAGGGGGAAAGTCGCTATACGGGAGTCTGGTAATTGGTATGTATAATCAAGGATCGAGATATCTTTTGGGTGCATGCTGGTAAATGTTAAATGACGGCAAAATGATGGTTCCTCCCATAATCATGCAGGACTGCTTTTATCTTAACCGGGTTATGGTTAGTTTTTAAACAGCAGGGGATTGAAACAAAAAAGCCGGATGCAAACATCCGACTTTTTAAAATATTGTTCAATACTCTGCTTATAATTTACCATTTTTAATCTCATCCACCACGCCCGGATCCAAAAGCGTGGAAGTGTCGCCTAAATTTTCTGTTTCTCCCTCCGCTATCTTTCTTAATAACCGCCGCATTATTTTTCCGCTTCTTGTTTTAGGAAGGCCCGTTACAAACTGTATTTTATCTGGTTTGGCGATAGCGCCAATTACCCTGCTTACGGTCTGAAAAATATCTTTTCTCGTTTGCGCTTCATCCACATGCATGTGGCCGTAAATAACATAGGCATAAATTCCCTGTCCTTTAATATCATGCGGATAGCCGACTACCGCACTTTCTATAACGCCGGCGTGCATATTGATTGCATTCTCCACTTCGGCGGTACCAATCCGGTGGCCGCTTACATTTAGTACATCATCTACCCTTCCGGTGATGCGGTAATTTCCGTCCTTATCTTTCAGGGCGCCATCACCGGTGAAATATAGGTTTTCATAAGCAGCAAAATAATTAGTCCTGCAGCGTTCATGGTCACCATAAGTTGTTCTTAAAATACCAGGCCATGGTGCTTTAATGCAAAGATTGCCTTTTAGCAGGCCATCTTCATCGGCTTCCGTTACTTCCTTCCCGTTTTCATCCACCAATAGCGGTTGTACGCCGGGCATTGGTAAGGTAGCCCAGCTCGGCCGGGCAGGTGTAATGCCTGCAAGATTCGATATTAATACGCCGCCGGTTTCTGTTTGCCACCAGGTATCCACAATGGGACAGTTCTTTTTTCCGATATTTTCATCATACCAATGCCAGGCTTCTTCATTAATTGGCTCGCCTACGGTACCCAATACTTTCAGCGTGGAAAGGTCTTTACCATTCAACGGGTCCAAACCAAAACTCATTAAACTCCGGATGGCAGTTGGAGCGGTGTAGAGCGTATTCACTTTAAATTTTTCAATGATTTCCCAAAAACGTCCCGGATCAGGAAAAGTAGGAATGCCCTCAAACATTACACTGGTGCCACCAGCACTTAACGGACCATACAGTATATAACTATGGCCGGTTATCCACCCGATGTCTGCCGTGCAGAAAAATACCTCGCCGGGTTTATATTGGAAGGTATTTAAAAAAGTATAGTTTGCCCAAACCATGTAGCCTGCAATGCTATGCACTACCCCTTTTGGTTTGCCGGTAGATCCGGAAGTGTATAAAATAAAGAGCGGATCTTCGGCATCCATCTCGGTGGCGGGCATCGTTACCACATTGTCTTTCTCTACTTGTGTCTCTGCATATTCCATCTCATCTTCCCACCATACATCCCTGCCTTTCAGCATGGAAACCGGCGTTCGGGTCCTGGTGTAAACAATTACCCTTTTAATGGTTCTGTTCCCAATCAATGCGTCATCAATAATACTTTTTAACGGAATATCTTTATTACCTCTGAAAGCGCCGTCACAGGTTACGATAAATTCGGCCTGTGCATCGTACAACCTGTCAGCAATGCTTTGAGCAGAAAAGCCGCCAAAGATAACGCTGTGAATAGCGCCAATCCTGGCACAACCCAATACTGCATAGGCCAGTTCCGGTACCATTCCCATGTAAATACAAACCCGGTCACCCTTTTTTACCCCATTGTTAATCAGCACCTGCGCAAACTGGCAAACTCTTTTATGCAGGCGGTTATATGTTACCACCCTGGTACGATCATTCGGGTCATTGGGTTCCCAGATGATGGCAGGTTTATCGCCGAGTTTTTCAAGATGGCGATCAATGCAATTTTCGGTAATGTTCAGTTTACCTCCTTTAAACCACTCAATTTTCGGTTCTTTAAAATTCCATTCCAGAACGCTGTCCCATTTTTTCCTCCAGTAGAAATTTTCCGCAATAGCTGCCCAAAAGGTTTCGGGTTCTTCCACGCTGCGTTTGTAATCGCTGTGGTATTGTTCCAGGGAAGTAATCTGATGAGGGTAAGCCATAATAGTAAATAATTTTGTTTTATTGATATGTCTCTTTAACGTCCAAATTAATATAATTATACTAATAAAGATGAAACAACCTCTATTTTTAATGCCGTTTGCTTTGCAAAAAATACCTGGAAAAATTTGTGACTCCATTACAGAAGAAACTCAGAAAAACAGGTTAAAAAAGATTTACCGTGCGATGGACAAAGAGACCGGGTAGATGCGTCTTAAAAATCAGCATTATCAAACGGAATAATATTAATCTGCGGCCGAACTTTCCCGCTTTATCAAAACGCTCTTTAATATAATTTGATCATCACTATTCGATGTGGATTTTTTCTCCAGTTTACGAAATAATAATTCGGCTGATTCTTTTCCAATCTCAAACGCGGGTTGTGTAATAGTGGACAAAGAAGGCGATAACAATGAAGCGGTACGCAAATTTGAAAAGCTAACCATCTTTAGGTTATCAGGAATTTTCAAATCAATAGCATTGCATGCATAGTAAGTAGAAATAGCCAGTTTTTCAACCGATGCAAATATGCCATCGGGCCGGCCTTTTGTAGTGAGCAGCTTTTTGAGTAATTCCAGGTTGGCAACATTATCATTGCTGCATTGAATGATCAATTTGGGATCGGGCGGAATATTGTATTTCTTTAAGGCATCTTTATAGCCCTGCATCCTTTTTTCTGTGGTGGATAAAAAGCCGGCTAAACGTAAATAGGCTATTTTTTTGCAGCCAGCCAGCAACAGGTGCTCGGTTGCTTTAAAGCCACTTTCATAGTCATCCGTAGTAACAGTAGGGCATCCCTTTATTTCTGCCACCCGATCAAAAAGAACAATCGGAATGCCGGATTGGTGCAGTTCTGCCAGGTGTTTTACACTGATTGTATTACAGCAAAGCGATACCAGTACACCATCCACCCTTCCACCCTGCAGGTGTTTAATGGTGGATTCTTCGTTCTTAAAATCTTCATGGGTTAAATAAGTTAAAACATGGTATCCTTTCTCCGCGGCAATTAATTGGATACCATCAATAGCGAGCGCAAAAAAATTATTGGCAATTTCAGGGATTACAACCGCGATGGTGAGTGTTTTACTTTTACGAAGGCCCCGGCCAAATGGGTTTGGCTGGTAGTTCATTTTTTCAGCCATGGCCAACACCCGTTTTTTTGTTTCGGCACTTATCTCATAGCTGTCACGAAGCGCCTTGGACACCGAAGAAATGGAGATGCCCAGTTCTGCTGCTAATTTTTTTAAATTTACGCCACTCATAATTGTTAAAAAACCGGGTCAGTTAATATTTACCCAGTGAGGATTGAAAATACAAATGTATTTAAGTTACGGTTGTAGTAAAAATAAACTAAAATGTGCTTGTAGGGATACCCGCCTGGTGGTAAGTGCAGAATGGGGTGGGTAAGATTATCCGGTATTATTATAATTGCTGTTACTTCCTGCAAAAGATAATGCCACACTTTCCAGGTGTGGCATTATCACTAAAATATTAAATAGCGGTCTTTATTAATCCGGAATCTTATCCAGTGGCGGAACATTCAGATCGTAGCCTGAATAGCCGAAGTTTTGATTTATCCGTCCATCTGAATTACCATTAATAGCTGGCTGAGGAATAGGCCAAAGTACATGGTACTGGCTGATCCTGAATACATCCTGGTGGATGGTAACAAAATTCTTTTTATAAAAAATGTTCTTTTCCAAAATTCTGTCCACCATAAAATTGGAGGTTCCAAAATTAGTAATGTTGTAAGTTTTGCCATTATATGGCTTGCCGGTTTTTGCAAACAGGTAGGCTATCCTGGTCAATTCAGTTTTACGGCCTTCCTCATAATACAATTCACGCGCTCTTTCATCCAATATGGCACCTATGCTCATTTTAGAAGCAGGATAAGGAGCACAGTTGGCCCTTGTTCTTACTGCATTCACATCAGCCGCGGCATTAACGAAATCGTCCTTCCAAACATATGCTTCAGCACGAATCAAATAAGTTTCGGCCAAACGCATTACATACCAATCTGAATTTCCTCCCTGCATGGGAGTTCTTATTTGATCCGGGATATATAATTTGTAATGTGGCCAGGGATACCATTGACGCAATGTATCTGAACATAAAAGTGTACCTGTTGCACTATACAACCGTAGTCTTTGACCATAATACTGGTTTCCTGCTGTTTTTAATGCAGGGTTGCTATATCGCAGGTTTTCCATATACACCCAGTTACCGGAAGTGGAATCATGCCTGAGGTCATTTACATCATCCCAAATTTCGCCATAATGATAAGAAGTCGAACGACAACGTCCGATGCCCCGGCCATACCAGGTCATATTATCAATCTCAATGCCAGCAAGGGGAGACATACCGGTAGCGCCATCAGGAGTTCTTATACCGGCTATGGATATACCGGGGGCTGCCTGCCGCATGGAGGTAGTGCCGGTGGCAACATTACCCGGATTTCCGAAACGGTCTGTTACAAGAAATAAAACCTCTTTATTGGCTGCTGCATATTTATTGTCGGGGCGGTGTAAATCCCAGGTAATGTTTTTAGTGGCATTATTTGCATCCACGCCAAATCTGTTTTTCATTAAAGCATAGGCCCCATTGTTAATAACGGCACTGGCCGCAGTTATTGCATCGTCGAACAGGCCTAATGAAAGATTAATTTTTGCTAACAAATGATAAACTGCTCCCTTATTTACATCTCCTTTATCGGATGTCCAGGGTACCCAAAGAACAGCACTGTCAAGGTCTTTTTTCATTTGCTGCAAAATCACTTCCCGCTTTACCGTTGCATAATCCGTTTTTACACTGGTTAATTCTTTTAAAGGACAAGGAACATCGCCAAACTGGTTGGTTAAACGGTAATAATCATAGGCTCTGTAAAAATAGGCTTTACCCTTAATGATATCTTTAGTTGCAGCCGGAACAGCCGTTGCACCAGGAAGCCGGGAAATAATGGTATTTGCCAAACGTATACCGATCCATTCCTGGTCCCAGTACCAACCAATTCTATTAAAATCTCCGTTGTTCAACTGGGCATCCGGTTTAATCAGTTCATCTAAATTTTGTGCCGGCCCGGTTTTATCATCTGTTCCTTCTACGGCTACTTCCGAAAAGATGGTTTCAGTAATAATCGGCGCGCCATCCCCATACCATTCACCGCGGAGATTTCTGGCACAACCATTTAAGGCGGAATTAAAACCCACCACATCTATAAATGTATTTTCGGGTGCAAAGAAGGACAGTGGCTTTGGTTTTAACCAATCTTTTTCGCAACTCTGCAAAACCATCGTGCCAATAAACATGATGGCTATGAGACTAAGTAATTTATATGAATTTTTCATGTATTATTTATTTAGATATCTTATAAGGTCAGGTTTAATCCAAAATTATAGGTCAAAGGCGTTGGCGTGATGTTCGCATTTCCATCTGCGCCATGATATTCAGGATCGAAGTAATTCCAGTTTGAAAACACAGCCGCATTTACGATGTTGGTATAAAATTTCAAACCCCCGATTTTCCATTTTTCGGTAATCGCTACCGGTACGGTATAGCCAAGACTAATATTACTTAGCCTGACGAAGGAAGATTTTTTATACACGTTCCACGTAACACCGCCGCCCCTGGTAGAACCTAATTTTCCATATTCATTACTAGGATTGGAAGGTGTCCAGTAGGGCACTTCATAGAAGTTAACCCGGTCATAAAAAACATTATTACTTCCGTTCCTTGCTCCATTGGTTTGTTCATTAAATGTGCTTAGCTGACCGGCCCTGGCATATAGCGTAAAAGCGAAATCAAAATTTTTATAAATTCTAAATTCGTTTCTCAGGTTCCATGAATATTTAGGTGCTCTCTGACCAATAAATCGTTTATCTGCAATCGTAAATTTGCCACTCCCGTCTCCATCAACCAAACGTATATCACCGGGTTGAAATCCAAATGATTTTGCCAGAGCCACATCCGCAGTTTGCCAAACTCCCTGTACCGGGTAATCGAAGATTTCACTGATTCCATGTCCTATAAACCAGCCATTATTTATATCATCTTTTTCTGAGGTACCAATTTGCTTTCCTGTTACAGGATCAAAATCAGGGGTAGGCCCGTATAAATGAATGATCTTATTTTTGTTTGTCCAAAATCCAAAAGTTGTATTCCAGGTAAAATTCTCCTTTTTCATGTTTACCGTATTCACACTAAATTCATAACCCTTGTTTTCAACTTCACCGAGGTTTGCCAATATACTTGTAAATCCGGTAACGGTCGGTAAGGAACGGTTAACAAGCAAATCTTTGGTGGTGCGGTTATACATATCAAATGAACCACTTACTCTACCCTGAAGAATAGCATAATCCAAACCAAAATTTATCGAACTGTTTCTTTCCCATCTCAAATTAGGATTTGCTAAATTAGTTCCGGCAACAAAGGATGAATTAAAGGTTTGTCCACCGGTAGTGGTAAACACATACGTTCCGGCACTTTGATTAGACAAGGCGGCATAACGCCCAATTGACCTGTTGCCATTTTCACCATAAGAAAGCCTAAGTTTTGCATAATCCAGCCATTTTGAGGTTCCATTCATAAAATTTTCTTCCGTTACTGCCCATGCAATACCGATAGAAGGAAAAGTGGCTCTTGGGTTCAATTGTCCAAATGCAGAATATCCATCTTTACGAACTGTTCCGGTTAGAAAATAACGTTGGTTATAATTATAGGCGATTCTGCCCATCAGGGCATCTCCAGTTTCATATTGGTCATCACTGTTTACTATTGGAGGTAGGGTGGCAAATTGAATACCGTTGTATCCTAAGTTGTCACTGGGCAAAAAATTCTCTGCCTGGATAGTGGTATTCCAGGATTGGAATTTTTCAAAGTTAGCCAGGAAGGTAGCTTCGATGTTATGTCTCCCATATTTCTTATTCCATCGCAGGATATTGTCCAATTGCCATGAATAAACGGTTTGATTCCTCCTGTTAACAATCCCTTTTCTCGATGCTATATCTGGTTTTTGAGAAGACAGATGCTGGTATTCCCGCAATAGGTCCATTCTCGGCGAAAAGTTAACCTGGTAGGAGAAACCATAGGGCAGGTTTCCCTTTGCATAAAAGGAAGCGAAGAAGTCGTCATATTTATACAAACGATCGGTATAAACCTGGTCCAGAAATGGATGTGTATTGGAACCCGGGTCATCATTGGGGCTTTGCCTGATGGTTACGCCATCTTCCTTATAATAGGAGCCCCAGGGTGTAGTTGAAGAAATATCATTGAACCTGACAGGAACAGTACTTTCATCCCTGTTAGAATATTGAAAATTAATACCTACCGTTAAAAATTTGGCGGCAACTGCTTCTAAATTAAAACGGGTGCGGAATGTTTTATATAGATCCCCTACTGTTAATCCTTCATTGGTTAAATAGCCTAAAGAAAAATAATAATTATAGTCATCTTTACGCTGTGCAATACTTACAGTATGATCATGCTGGAGGGCATTTTCATTATATATCTGTTTTTCCCAGTCAATAGATTTTCCCGCTTTATAATTGGTCAATTCGATCGGTTTAAACAAATTGCGTTGAAACCATACATCCGTAGGATTAAGGCCGGTTGACCCATCCAATGCCAGCCATTGTGCCTGTGTAATATCTGAAGGCAATTTGGTAGGGTCAGTAAATATATGTTTGATCCCCGGTTTGGAAGTAGAATCAAAGCTGGACTTAGCCCACATGGCGGCTGAACGAAATTGTAAGAACTCCTCTGCATTTAATAAATGAGGTTGATTTACCAGTTTGTTCATGCCAATATTACTATTAACCGTAATGACCGGTTTACCGCCCTTTCCTTTTTTGGTAGAAATCAGTATAACACCGTTGGCAGACCTTGCTCCGAATACGGCGGCAGAACTGGCATCTTTTAAGATGTCGACAGTAGCAATATCATTGGGGTTGATATCGGCCAATGTTCCAGGATAAATAACCCCATCCAATACAATCAGAGGGGCTGAACTGGCTGTTAAGGAGCCCTGCCCTCTAACCTGCAGGCTACCGCTCTGACCTCGGGTACTTGGGTCAAAACCAACATCAAGACCGGGTGCATTACCCCGCAAAAGGTCTTGTACAGATCTGGGGTTTTCGTTTTCAAACTGGGCAGCTTTTACCTGGGATACAGCGCCTGTCAGGTCCTTTTTCTTTTGGGTGCCATATCCAACCACCACAACATCACTTAGTGAAGAAACCTGCTCGGTTAAACTGATTGTTATTAATTCACCTTTCCCAACGGCCACCTCAGCGGATGAGAATCCGGTTGCTGTAAAGACCAGCCTGGCATTATCTGGTACGTTAGTAAGGGTGAATTTACCCTGCGCATCAGTTATCACGCCTTTTTTTGAACCCTTTACAAATACACTTACGCCTTCCAGCGGGATGTTTTTTGAATCGGTTACTGTGCCGGTAACTGTAATGGGTGGTTTGTAATTTTCTGATTTTGTCGGCTTGTCCGTGTTCCTGGCCGATAGTGTCATTGTTAAGCAACCGAATAACACGAAAAGGAATGCATGGCATAGCCTGCTTCCTTTAAGGACCTGTGAGGTCTTTGCGTTTTTTTTCATACAGCGTTTTGGTTAAAAGTGAGATTTTGGTATTAAATACAATCGTTTGTTAGGGGCTCGTTCCAGTATGGAGATTATGGAAGATTATGTACTGGGATTTTGCCTTAATAAATATAGAGATTTTAAAGATAAGTTGCTATTTTGTTAATTTAAATTTACGCAAACGTTGGCGTAGAAGGAAGCTATTTACCAGGTAAATAGCCTTAATTTAGTATTGCTTCTTAATATTCGCTATATGAAAAAATTCATTCACACCTGTTTTGGCATTGTTGTTATATGTGCAATCGCTTCCCTGGCAGGGTTTTCTGTTTTGCCGGAAAATTCGGTTCGTCACGCTGAGCCGGTGGGATTAAACTCATTTAGAACAGGACATCTGAACGAAGCTGATTTACATCCTGCCATTGCTTTTTTAACTTCAGATAATCAATTAAAAAATACCCGGGTGCTTGTATACACCAAAAATGGCAAAGGATATGTGCATGATAATATAGCTGCTTCAGTAGCCTGCATACAGTCGCTGGCCGCTAATAATAAATTTACAGTGGATGTTTCTGATGATGCCGCTGTTTTCACAGCAGAGAATTTAAAAAAATATACGCTGCTGATATTTACCAGCACCAACAACGATGTATTTGACAACGATGAACAACGGGTGGCTTTCCGCAGATACATAGAAGCCGGAGGCGGATTTGTTGGGATACATTCCGTAACCGGCACGGAAAGAAATTGGAAATGGTTTAAGATGATGCTTGGAGAAACCTTTTCCTGGCATGCAAAATTCCAGCGTTTCAGTATCAAAAATATTGATCCTGCGCATCCATCCATGCAAGGTGTGCCGGCAGTTTGGGAAAGAGAAGATGAATGTTATTTTGGAAAGGAGTTGTACCCGGGGATTAAAGTTTTGATGGCGCACGATTTGCATACATTGCAACCGGAACAGGCAGAAGAAGTGAAAAAAAATGCCGGCTCATTCGGTGATTTTTACCCGGCTGTATGGTGGCACCATTTTGAAGGTGGTAATGTTTGGATCACCACCCTGGGGCACAGTAAAGAAAGCTACCAGGACCCCGTTTACAAAAATCACTTATTGCAGGGCATTCAATTTATTGCTGGCCAATTTAAAGGCATTGACTACTCAAAGGCACATGCCATATCAAAAGACGATTCACTAAATAAATAAAACAATGGCTGAAAAAAAATCTATCAACAGAAGGGATTTTGTAAAGACCGGCCTGAAGGGCGGTTTAGCTACATCCATCGCTATCACCGGATTTCCAACTATTTTACCTGCATCCGTTTTCGGGAAAAATGCACCCAGTAATAAAATCAACATAGCGGCAATCGGCGTTGGCCGTATTTCGCGGGATCATGATATGGCGGAAACAATTAAGTATGATCATGCCAGGATCATGGCGGTATGTGATGTAGACAGCAAGCGGTTGGCAGATGGGAAAAAATATGTGAATGATTATTATAGTAAAAAAACCGGCAAGGCTTATGATGGGGTAACCATGTATAGCGACCACCGGGAACTTTTATTAAATAAGGATATTGATGGGGTATTGATCAGTACGCCAGATCACTCGCATGCGTATTTAGGGATTCATGCAGTGGAGGCGGGCAAGGATGTGTACCTGCAAAAGCCCGCTTCTTTAACCATTGCCGACGGGCGTGCTTTAAGTAATGCGGTGCATCGTACCGGCAGGATATTGCAGATTGGAAGCCAGCAACGATCGTCTACCCAATTCCGGTATGCGGCCGAATTGGTGCGCAACGGAAGGATTGGTCAGTTGAAAACAGTATATGTTGGGTTGCCCGGCGATCCGGGTGGAGATGTGGAACCGGAAATGCCGATACCGGCTAACCTGAATTATGATGCCTGGCTGGGCTCTACGCCTTATGTTTATTATACCGAAAAAAGGGTGCATCCTCAAAATGATTATAGCCGCCCGGGCTGGCTGCGTTGCGAGCAGTTTGGGGCAGGCATGATTACCGGTTGGGGTGCCCACCATGTGGATTGTGCGCACTGGGGTATGGATACTGAATATACCGGGCCCTTGGAAATTTCGGGCAGGGCAGATTTTCCTAAAAGCGGGTTATGGAATGTACATGGGCTTTTTCAAACAGAAGGTATATATGCGAATGGCGTAAAAATGATCATCAGCAATGAGCTGCCCAACGGGATTAAGTTTGAAGGGACCGAAGGCTGGATATTTGTAACCCGTGGTAATTACAAGGCCAGCGCCAACGAACCTGTTGTAAACACGGCCAATGCAAAAGCATTAACCGCCAGCAATGATAAAATCATCACTTCGGTAATCGGGGAAAATGAAATTAATTTATACCGGAGTGAGGAGCAACATGGCAACTGGCTGGATTGTATCCGGAGCCGCAAGCAACCCATTTCGCCGGTTGAAGTAGGCCATCGTTCCTGCTCTACCTGTTTGATACATCATGTGGTAATGAAGGTAAAAAGGAAAGTGTACTGGGATCCGGTGAACGAACGCTTCATCAATGATGATGAAGCAAATGGAATGTTGAACAGGCCACATCGCTGGCCCTACCAGGTAAAAGGGTTGGAGTGAATGAATGGATAATTGGTTAATGGATAATTCTTTGATGATTGGCTGTGGGCAATACAGCCAAAGTTGCCCAGTGGTATGTAGTACAAGTCCCGATTCAAGTGTAACATCGGGATGCCGAAAGTCGGCAAGTCCCGGAAATCGGGATTAGCATAACACAACGATGCTGATCAAAGTTAAAATGCTGGTCAAAAAATATATTTACAAGTTCTGTTTTTTGGGAATGATATAGGAACTATATGCCTTGTAACAAAAGATTTCTAACCTGGTTGATATGGAATAGCCATTCTTTATTTCATAAAACACAATTGTCATTTAAGTAAAAAAGATGCGTACTACCTGTTTCGTTTTGATTGGATTACTAGCTATGAAAAATAGTTTTAGCCAGCAGCCCGTAAAGCTGATCACACTTGACCCCGGGCATTTTCATGCTGCATTGGTGCAGAAATCGATGTACCCGCAGGTAGATCCTGCCGTGCATGTATATGCCAAAAAGGGAAATGACCTTGACCTGCATTTGGGCAGGATCAAAGGATACAATAACAATGCAACTGCCCCTACCCACTGGAAGGAGGTAGTGTACGAGGGCGATGATTACCTTGCTAAAATGTTGCAGGCAAAAAAGGGCAATGTAGTGGTGCTGGCAGGAAATAATCAACTGAAAACCGAGTATATTTTAAAGGCCGTAAAAGCCGGGTTGAATGTATTTGCAGACAAGCCAATGGTCATTAATGAAAAAGGGTTCAATCAATTAAAAGCGGCATTTGAAACAGCAAAAAAGAACAAGGTATTGTTGTATGATATTATGACCGAGCGGTACGAGATTACTACCATTTTGCAAAGAGCATTTTCCATGCAACCCGAGTTGTTTGGTATGTTGCAAAAAGGTACTGTTGAAGAACCGGCTGTTACCAAAGAGAGCGTGCACCATTTTTACAAATATGTTTCCGGCGCAGTGTTAACCCGGCCGGCCTGGTTCCTGGATGTGGAACAGGAAGGTGAGGGTATTGTGGATGTAACCACACACCTGGTAGACCTTGTACAATGGGAATGTTTCCCGGGTGTTACACTCGACTATATGAAGGATATCCGGTTAAATAATGCGAGAAGCTGGCCGACTACAATTTCAACAAATCAATTTACTGAGCTTACCAAAATGGATGTATTACCCGGTTACCTGCAGCAATACAGGGATGCAAAAAATGACATTAATGTGTTGTGTAACGGGGAGATCAATTACACCATTAAAGGTGTTCATGCAAAGGTATCGGTACAATGGAATTACAAGGCGCCGGATGGCACGGGTGACACCCATTATTCCATCATGCGGGGTACAAAGGCAAACCTCGTTATTCGACAGGGTGCTGAACAACAGTTTAAACCTACCTTGTATATCGAACCACTTCATAATACACCAGCTTTTGAATTATTGGCAAAAAAAGTTATAGAAAAAATCAGTCAGCAATACAAAGGTGTTTCCTTACAGAAAAATGAGAAAGGTTGGGAAGTCATCATTCCTGAATCATTTAAGGAAGGCCATGAATCACATTTTGCAAGGGTAACGGAAAAATTCCTGGATTATTTATTGAAACATAATATGCCGGCATGGGAAGTGCCGAATATGCTGGCGAAATATTATACTACCACACAGGCACAAAAATTAGCTGCTCAAAAATAGTGTATGCAAAAAATAAAGGCTCTTGTCCGCTTGCTCCTTTGTTGTTCTTTAATATTGGCAACAAAAGCTAACTATGCACAGGCAAAGGCAAATAATGTAACGCAGGGAACCTTCAAAACTATATATGAAATGCTCCGGGATGTGCCTGGGCTGGAGGTTAAAGCCATTAATAACAAAAATGGGGGTTCCGTTATTGTACGGGGTGCCGGTAGTTTAACTAACCAGAAACCACCTTTATTTGTAGTGGATGGTGTGGTATATGGCGGCGATATCACCAATATTAATCCACAGGATGTAGATGGGATATCTGTTTTAAAAGATGCCGCTTCTGCATCTGCTTATGGCGCACAGGGTTCCGCCGGGGTGATAGTAATTACTACCAAAAAAGGGAGTTCAGTAGTGAATAACGCCGTTGTTACAAATCATAGTGAATCGGCTTATGCTTATTTTATTGAGCACAAAACAAACTTAAATGTGATTGGCTTAAATGATGAAATAATTATAACCGGCGTTATTCAAAAGCAGCAGGACAGTTCGCTTGTGTTTATAAAGAAGCGGAAGGCACTATTGGTTCCGGTAAGCAGCATCAAAAAGGTGGAAATGGTGATGGAATGAAATAGTGGATTGATGAATGGTCAGCCACCTGTGTATTCAACATTCGCTGCATGCTGGTATAAATTTCTTAAGACTGCTTCATAAGATCATCTAAAAAATATTACTTCAATGCTACCGTTTATTCGTCTATCCCGCAATAATGAAATCATACATTCTTAAAATATGGCTTAAAGAAATATCCGGGAAATTGTCAAAATTTCATTCTCCTTTTCTCCTGTTAATATTAGGTATTGCCTCACAAGTTTTTACACATGAATCAAAATCAAAAAGCAAGATTGGCGGCTCTGTCAGGCAATTTTTTATTTGGCACCAGTGTGATTGCTGTAAAACATTTAAGTCCGCACCTGGTACCATCCATTGCTTTAACTGCTATTCGCATTACAGTTACCATGTTGCTTTTTTGGGGAATGTTTGCCATAAAACCAGGCCGGACAGGTATTGTAAAGAAGGATTTTGTCCTGTTGTTTTTTTGTGCCCTGGCAGGCATCACTATGAACCAGACTTTTTCCATCAGTGGCATGTCGTTAACAAGCCCGATACATGCATCTTTATTGGTGTTAACTACCCCTATTGCCATCACTTTACTGGCGGCCTGGTTTTTAAAAGAGCGGTTGACCATTTTGAAATTAACAGGCTTGCTGCTGGGTATTTCCGGCGGTGTATTATTGGTTTTTTCACGCGACCTGTCGGCAGTGGCGGGTAAACAGCAATCGTTGGGGGATCTTTTTATTATTATCGGGGCATTAAGTTATTCAGTGTACGTGATTTCAATTAAACCATTAATGGCAAAATATAAAGCGAAGCATATTCTGCAATGGGTATTTTTATTTGGTACCTGCGTGAGCCTCCCAATCGGCTGGAGCGACCTGGCTGCAATACAATGGATGAGCTTTGATTTTATAGATTGGTTTGCCCTGGTGTATGTGGTGTTGGGAGCTACGTTTTTTGCCTACCGGTTAATGAACTACAGTATCAGTATTTTGGGGGCTGCCATTACAGGAACTTTTATTTATACCCAACCTTTCTTTACCACCATTGCGGCTATGTTGCTGTTGCATGAATCACTCAGCCTGCAAAAACTGGGTGCCGCTGCATTGATCATGGGCGGTGTTTTCTTGAGTACGTATAGAAAAAAGTGAACGGGTTGCGTTGTTTAAAAAATAAAAACTAACCTGTGGCAATCAATACAACAATCTAATATTTTTCAACTCGTCGATAAACATTTAAATTTAAATATTCATCACTCACTTTAACGATTCAAATATGAAAGAAAAACAATCCAACCGGCGTAAATTTATCCAGCATACGGCCGCTGCAGCGGGCATGGCTTTGTTTTCAGGCCTGGCAACAGAAAAACTAATTGCGGGTTTACCTGTTGCATCAAAATTGGCAGGCCCGGTACCTGTCCGCATCAGGTTCTCCGTGATCAATATCAATCACGCCCATATTAACGGCATGACTGAAGCCATTAAAAGAGGCGGTGGCGAACTGGTTGCAGTGTATGCCAAAGAGCCGGAATTGCTGGCTGCCTATACCAAACAGTTTCCGGAAGTAAAAGTAGCGCGAAGTGAAAAAGAAATTCTGGAAGATTCATCCATACAATTGATTTTAAGCTCCGGTATACCGGATGAACGTGCACCGCTTGGTATCCGGGTAATGCAGCACGGGAAAGACTACCTGGTGGATAAGCCGGGAGTGATCACACTGGAGCAACTGGCCGAGGTCCGACGTGTTCAGAAGGAAACCAACAGGATTTACTCCATCATGTACAGCGAACGTTTTGAAAACCGGGCAACTGTTAAGGCAGGGGAGTTAGTTAAAGCCGGCGCTATTGGTAAAGTGATACAAACCATCGGGATGGGGCCGCACCGTATTAATCCCTCATCGAGACCGGAATGGTTCTTTGATAAAAAAAGATATGGAGGCATTATCACCGATATTGGCTCTCACCAGTTTGACCAGTATCTTTTTTTTACCGGTACTACCAAAGCAGATGTAGTGGCATCACAGATAGGAAATACGAACTTTCCGCAATATCCAAAATTTGAAGATTTTGGCGATGTAATGTTGAGTGGAAATGGGGGGATGGGATATATACGGGTGGATTGGTTTACACCGGGTGGATTGGGTAGCTGGGGAGATGGAAGGCTTACCATTTTAGGTACCGACGGTTACATCGAAATCCGCAAGAATATCGATATTGCCAGCGGCCACGCCGGGGGAAACCATCTTTACCTGGTGGATAAAAAGGAGACAAGGTATATTGATTGTAATCAAGAGACCCTTCCTTTTGGACAGTTATTGGTAGA
>JANPIJ010000229.1:0-2320 GCA_031424955.1 Ferruginibacter sp.
CATAGGACGATTGCTTACTTATTAACTCACACATATTCTTAAAGGGTCCATCTCCGGCCATTACCAGCTTCCCACTAAATCCTAATTCACATGCCATTAAAAAGGCATTTAGTACAATGTCGGGCCCCTTAAAATCTACAATCCTTCCTAAGAAAAGAATGGTCATATTTTCTTTGTAATAGTTTCTCTCTACCTGCTTAACCTCAACGCCAAATACTTTTTTTGCAATTTTACAGTCGTCAATACCAATGGATAAGAGGTTTTGCTTGCTTGTATTTGATGAAACGATAAACTGTACATTAGGCATTTTACTTAGCTCCATCACCTTACTTGGAAACAAAGCAGAATGAATCTTTTTTCCGTTGTTGTCGTTATGGTCCCAGATAATATCGAACCCATGAACATAAATATAAATGGGCACTGATAATTGTTGCAAAAGACTTGAGTACTTTACAGCAGTTGAAGCATAATGGATCATAATGGCATCGGGCCTCTTTTGAAGAATAAATTTTAATAATGCACTTTTTATAACGCTAGATTGCTCATTCTTTTTAAAGCCAACCCTGCTTGCAATTCGCTCAAATCTTTTAGGGACTGCGCCATTTAAATTAAATACTTCGTAGTGTTCTGCAATTTTTTCATTTGAAAGATAACATGCCATTCCGCATATATTACCACCAAGCATAGTGTTCATCCTGCGAAGCCAGGTTTCTGACCTTGAAGAATAATTCGGTTGTATGATAAATATCCTCACTGCTGATTGCAAATTATTAGTAGATAACAATTTAATTTACCCTGTTCAGTTTACTGGGAAACCTTGTTTTGAGTAGCTTTAGCCTGTAACGTGAAAGTGCAGATCTTTTTTGCAACAACTCTTTTACGTTTTTATACAACCATTCGGGTTGATAATATATTTTAGAGATCCCCAGTTTTTCATCTGAGATAGCAACCGCATGCTTCGGGTCATTAGAAATACCATCAGCCCTAAACCTTACTGTGATAATATCTATGTACTGAAAAGCAATTTTATATTTTACCAATGCCCTTACATTCCATTCGTAATCTGCCTGCAGCGGAAAGGAAAGATCGAACATGCCAACCTCTTCAAAAACACTTTTTTTATAAATAGTTGAAGGATGCGGAAAGTTCAGTTCCTTTAAGTCCCAACTGTATTTCACCTGGCTATTATCAGACACTACGATATCACAGGTTTGTGGAGCTTCCCAAATAAAACGCCCGAAAAAAACATCGGCCGATGCTGTATTCAATTTTGAAATAAAATAATCTATTACAAATGGGGATATATAATAATCCCCAGCATTCAAAAAAATTATCAGGTCACCTTTAGCAACGCTTATTCCCTTGTTCATCGCATCGAATACGCCGCTGTCGGGTTCGCTTACATAGGTGTGTATGTTATTTCGATACTTTGAAATTATCTCATTGGTATCGTCTGTAGAGTTTCCATCAACAACAATATATTCAATGTTCTTGTAGGTTTGTTCAATTACAGATTCAATTGTTTTGCCAAGCAAATGACATGCATTGTAACAAACAGTAATTATTGAGATAGACTTTTCCAAATATATTCAGTGCTAGATATTTAAGACATTTTCAAACTAAGGTGCAATGAATGTAAGATTAGGTCAATTACTAAAAGGTAAATTATTACGGCGGAATCAACCTTGGATTTCACCATTTCGTTTTTACCCGTTTCCATATGTTTAAAAAACGCTGTTTAAGAGATGTATTTTTTCTCCTTAATATGCTCTCTTTCTGAATTTCTTTCCAAAGGGAACTGTCACGTATATCATTCTCATCAAAAACGTCACCTATAAATTCAAAGTTTTTCCTTGCTTTTTTTATCAACTTTCCTTCTCCAAACTCATCATGAACAAAAGCATCATCTTTTATTTTAGGGTAAATAATCTCAGCCAGAAAATTCTGATCCACTTGCCAAAAGCTTTTTTTATCATAACCTTCAATGAGCGCACGCATATCTTGTAAGATACCCTCCTTTGCCCCCCACATACCGCCCATTATTTTAAAAGAATGGTAAGGATGATCTCGAATGATATGAAATTTATTAGATGAATTCAACCATTCTTTTACAGCGACAAAATCACGACGAGAAAGTCGGGCATCTGCATCTCTGGAAATCATAACACCCACACCCTTTTCTGCAATAGGATAAAATCTCCAGAACATACCTGTCCAATCGCCTTCCTCCTCCATTGGAATTACCTCAACATTATTAAGGCTTTTCAATAATTGAACATCATCAATACATCCGGTTAAAGTGCTTTTTCCAACATAGAAT
>JANPIJ010000230.1:0-29635 GCA_031424955.1 Ferruginibacter sp.
GCGGAGGCAGTGGTGGTACACCCGCTGGCATCAGTGATGGTTACATTATAGGCTCCGGCAGCAAGCCCGGTTAAATCCTGTGTGGTGGCTGCATTGCTCCAGGCATAGGTATAGGGAGCCGTACCACCTGTTACCGTAAGATCAATGGAACCGGTGGCATTGCCAAAGCAAAGTACATTTACACGGGTAGTGGATGCAGACAGTCCGGCTGCAGGTTGTGTGATGGTGGCGGATGCAGTGGTGGTACACCCGCTGGCATCAGTGATGGTTACATTATAGGTTCCGGCAGTAAGCCCGGTTAAATCCTGTGTGGTGGCTGTATTGCTCCAGGCATAGGTATAAGGCGCTGTTCCACCTGTTACCGTAAGGTCTATTGAACCGGTGGCATTGCCAAAGCAAAGCACATTTACGGGTGAAGTTGATGCGGTAGGATTTGGATTTACAATAACCTCCACCGGGGCAGTCGCATAACTGGAGCCGGTACAACCTGCATCTGTATTTGTAACAATACAATAATACCACAGCGTACCGGTGCTTGCAGTTGGTGGTGTGAAGCTACTGGTTAAAGTAGCGGTTGTAGTAGTTGTCAGACCTTGTACACTGGTGCCACCAACGGTACTGTTAGATGTATTCCTGAACCATTCGTAAGTGATATTTGCATCCCCTGAGCCCGATGCCGTAGTGATGGTAGCTGTAAGCTGAGTTCCGGTTGCTCCCACGCAAACCGGGGATATTGTGGAGGGACTTACTGAAATACCTGTTACGCAATTTGCTGCTAAAGTAAAATTAGCTTTGAAATTAAGGCCAGCTCTGTTTTCTATATGTGTCCCACTTCCTCCTGAACCAGAAGTATAAGTAAAATCAGCGGTTGTATAGATTTCTAAATAATAATTACCTGGCGTAAGACCATTCAATACATTAATATTAGCTCCTGATGATTCCCATGTCTGGTTTTGATCAGAGCCTCCACATCCTGAACCTGTTGGTCCGTTGTTTGATTTAAAAAAAATATCTGAAGCTATAAATGCCGGAGCAGGATCTGTGCTTTTATAAATTCTATAATAGAAACGGTTCGGGCTTAAAATATCATCGGTATTACATTTGAAAGTTTTGTTCTGAGCCCCGTTTAAAAACAATGTATTTCCTTGCAAAAATGTTCCAAGATTATTGCCATTAAAATCAGGATTAGCTGTTGTTGCCTTTAAATCATAAAATAAATTTCCCGCCCCGTTAATATCTAAAATAGCATAGCTTTCATAAATACCGGATTGCGCTTTTGCTATCGATGAAATACAAAAAAAAGAGCAGACGGTTAACAGCCTATAAAATAAATTCCTTGTAAAAAAGGATTTAGATAAAAGTGGCATTAATCCATTTTTTGGATCAACATTACAACGTAGACCTGTTTTCATATTTTCATTTTAGCAATTTCCAAGGCAATAGATAACAATAAAAAAATAAACTTTTGAGAGAGCAGACCAAATAGGCCCAAGCATATATTTCAGGTATTAGAAAATACCAAAGATTTTATAGGTAAATTGGTGGTCTTAGGTAAAACTGAATTATACAAGCAAGGTTGTAAAAACAGAGTTTGTTTTAAAAGAGTAGGATCTAAATTGAGAGATACCGGAAATTCAAGGTGGATAAGAAAGATTTTAAACCGTAATTATACGGCGTCATAAAGGAAGTACAAATATCTGGAAATACCAAAAAAGGTTAATCCTTAGTTAATGAAGCAATGAATCATCAGGAATAGAATAAAAATTATGCATCTTTCAACTACTTCTACCGGAAGGATACAATTCTCCAGAGAGTATTTTTTTGAGCGAACGATGACGCATTTTATATACTCCCTATATGTATAATAAGTTACTTTTTTAAGTGCCATTTGTTCACGTCAATCTATCTTTTTAAATAATTACGTTTCTAAATGTCGTGCTACTACCAGCCTTCATAAAAAGTAAGAGTATCTGTTGAAATCTAATATTCAGGATAAAAAAAACTGCCCCATAGATTGGAACAGCCGACACTTCATTTTCATTCTAATATTTTATTCTACAATTACTTTTATTCTATTGATTTGTTTACCAGGTGAGGTAACTTCTATTTGATAAATCCCGGAACTCATTTTATAATCAGGTTGGATATTATGCACAGCGTTTCCAATTGTATGGTTCACCGTTTTGTTGAATACAGTTTGTCCTGCGCTGTTCAGCAATTTCACCTTATAAATTCCCAGCCTCATATTTTTAAATTCTGCCCCAATGATACCATTTGTTACAGGATTTGGATAGATTTTAATGCCGGACGGCAGATCACCAATCTTTACCACAACTATTCCACTGTATTCAAAACTTCCATCAATGCCAATGCTGCGTATCCTGTAAAAATTATTGCCCGTTAGCGCATTTGCATCCAGCCAGTTGTAAGTAATACTACCACCGCCTGTCCCGATGGCGTTTGTATTATTTACTTTGATAAAATTTATTCCATCCGCACTTTTTTCTACCTCGTACCTGCTGATATTGATTTCGTTTTCCACCTTCCATTCCACCACTGTTTTATCTGATTGCCTGTATGCTTTCACACCTGTGAATGTTACCGGTAAGGATCCGGCTGCCAACTGTTTAAATACGATCCTGAATCGGTTGGGAACGGCACTTTTGGCATCTGCTGTAATAGCAAAGTCGTAGTTAGAGGCAGCAGTCATACTTAATGGCGTTTGCTTACCGGAAAAACTGTCGTCCAGGAAAGCCGTTAAATTTGCATCAAAGTTGTTCGGTATAAATTCGAACCTGTAACCACGTTGCGAGGTTTTTGTTAATTGCAGGAATACGGTATCATTGTTTTTAACCAATGGCCTTCTTTCCACCGACAGTATTTTATTGTTACGTAGTATCAGGAAGGTTTCATTGATATTGGTAAATTTAAATGCATCATACATATCAACTGATTCACTATAGCTATCATTAAATTCTATCAATGCTCCATCTGCCAGGGTGCTGGTTTTGTCGTTATTTAAAAGTTTTAAGGTAGCTCTTAAACTTGCAGTAACTCCGGTAGGATTAACGGGCCTGAACATGGCCAAATTATTGGTTGGGGATTTATCATTTTCTTCGAATGTAAGGGATGCAGGTACTCCGGGAATAGCTTTAAACACTAAAAATGCCTGGCCGCTTAGAATATCATTTCGCTGCGGAGAAAACCCGTATGGAGTTGACGGGGTAAAGCTACCCGGAGTGTTATAATCTTCCATGGTAACAAAGGCACCCACCTGGTTAATATTTGGATCATACACATAAAACCGGTTGGGATTTATATTATTCGATTTGTTTATTAAATTAAAATCAACAGGTGATGCGTATGGATTACCAACCAACTCAAAATCATTATTGATAGTAATTTTTTGAGTGCCTGTTTGTAGCAACCCTTTACTGTTTAAAATAGTTGCATTGTTACTGTAACCATTGGTGAGTATGGGATTCCTGTCGCCTCGTACGAAGAGAAAATATGCCGCATTATCAGCCTGGTCATCAATAAGATCTCCAACAGTGGGTGATAGCGGCACTTTGGTATTGGCGATATTGATATAAGCCATGTTAACAATTTTCCTCAGGGAGTAATTATTGGTTGGTGTATAATCAAGACCGTTGGTTGATGTAACAGGGCCTGTAATAAGCGTACCCCTGCCTGCATTACCTGTAACCGGTGTTGGATCATAGGCCGCCCCGCTCAATTGCCATTGATCAAATATAATCCCGGCATCTTTTACCGGGGCAGTCACCAGGCGCCAGGACCGGTGGGTTTGTGGATTGGCATTTGGATAGTATCGTTGCACAGTAACCTTTCCATCGATGTGGTTACCGGGATTATTTTGATTGTTGGTGATATCCGCCACTCTTGCTGTGCTAGTTGCAGTGGAAGTCAGTATGATGTTATCACCTGTATTTATCCGAGTTCCATTAACGGCACCAAAAGCAAGGTCACCACTGATATTTAGTGATTTGGCCGGACTTGCAGATACATTAAGACCAGCCAGATTACTAATCTTCAAATTTTTTAATGTACCATTTAAAAACAAGTCACCCGAAATAGTTTGAGTGGATAACCCGTTAAATACCAACGAACCGGTTCGTACGTCGAAAACGCCGGCATTGGCAATATTTCCGGAAATTTGAAGGGTATAATTATTAACTGTTACTGATGCACCCGGTGCAATGCTTATGTTACCAGCATTCGCTATTGCGGATGAAACAGCTGGATAAAATAATCCTGATCCAACTAGCGGTATTATTACATCCGTAACTGAAGCGGGAATTCCACCACACCAATTTGATGAATTATTCCAGTCATTGGTAAAACCAAGCCAGGTACCGGTTGCAGTAACGTTAACTGATATTGAATTTGATGTTGCAGTTGGTGTACATGTACCGCTTACAATTACATCATAGTTGCCTATATCTGCGCTGACTGGATTGGTTAAAGTAAGTGTAGATGTTCCTTGTCCGCCGATTACACCACCATTCACAACTGTAGTGCCTCCTTTTCGCCACGAATAAGACAACCCGGTACCTGATGCCACCACAATGATTGTTTGTGTTCCATTGCCAGAGCAGGTTACAGCAGGAGCTGTAGGTTGACTTGTTATAGATGGGGCTGTATTAATTGTTACCGTTACCGCACTTGATGTTACCGCCGGCGTACATGTACCACTTACTATTACATCATAACTTCCGGCATTTACTGCAATTGGGTTGGTTAATGTCAATGTAGCTGTTCCCTGGCCGCTGATTACACCCCCATTCACAACCGCAGTGCCTCCCTTTCTCCAAGAATAAGACAACCCTGTACCGGATGCACCCACACTAATTGTTTGTGTTCCACTGCCAGAGCAGGTTGCAGCAGGAGCTGTTGGTTGGGTTGTTACAGAGGTTGCATTAACTGTTACTGCTACTGAATTTGAAGTTACGGGAGTACATGTACTACTAATAACTACATCATAATTTCCGGCATCTGATGTAATTGGGTTGGTTAATGTTAAAATAGCTGTTCCCTGGCCACTAATTACACCACCATTTACAACAGCAATACCTCCTTTCCGCCAGGTGTATGTTAAACCTGTACCGAACGCACTGACACTGATTGTTTGTGTGCCACTGCCTGAGCAGGTTGCAGCAGGAACCGAAGGTTGAGTTGTTATATAAGTGACTGGATTTACCGTGACGGTTACAGTTTTTGAAGTGATAGGATTGACATCACCAGCCCTAAATGTAGTGCAGGTAATTATATACGTTTTTACTGTCAGAGAATTTGTAGGAGTAATGGTAGCCGTTGTTGACGAATTAAAGTTTAATACGTTGGTCGGAGTAATACTACCACCATTATCAATTACCCACTTACAATCAAAAGAAAAAGCATTATTACTGGGGGTTAAAGTAGCTGTGAATAAAGTACCATAGCAAATGGTTGCCGGGGAAAATGTTGAAGAAGTAATTGTAAAATTTGGTAAGCCCCCTGCCGCATTTAACTCAGTAAAGGAAAATACAGCTTTGTTGCTGTTATTGTTAGATACAGCCATTTTGGTAACGCCAATAGTTAGCATCATAGCGGCATTGCCGCCGGTTGGTTGAAGCCCTTGTGTTGGATTATTTATATTAAACGCAATACCCGCACTGAACTCTAACGTTTTATTGGCACTCCAGAAAATTTGTCCGGATGGCCCGTTAATAACCACACCGGTAAACCCACTTAAAAAAACATCACTGCTTACTGTAAGGGTTCCATAAATATAAAGCGTTCCGGTTTGTTGAGCAGGTAATATCGAACCTGCATCTACAGTATTACCTGAAAGTATTGTATAATCAGCTAAAACCTTATTTGCAACAAACAGGTTGAAAATAATTACAATTAGAGCTTTACAAAATAAAGTTGAACCAATAGAAGTCGAAAATAATTTATTTACAAAATGGTAAAATAAATGCCGGGATTTGTTTGCAGGCATATCCTGTTTCACACAATGAACCGGGGAAGGCATTGCCTTTAAAGAATAAATTCTTCTTTTCATATTCGCATTTTTCATTCTAAACAATATTATTATTCCGGTATGGGTACCGATTGTTCTAAACAGATTGTTTATCTATGAATAAATGCAGTTTGTATGCTCAGAGGTAATGCAACTTGTACTATTCAATTCATAAATAAGAATAGTTAACAAAGGTGGATGACTAATTAAAAACTTGCAATAAGTAAATTTAATAAAAAGTTACCCAGGTGTTGGATTGGTTTAGACGGAAGGAATTGAGGTTTCTGGTTGAGTTATTGTTTTGATATAAAATAGTTATAAAAATATGATATCAAAATAAAAAGGTAAGTATAACTCTTAAAGGCGGGTAAAACTACATGAAAAATAACAAATAAAAAAAACATTTTTAAAAATAACTTATCACAATAATGGAAATTATTTAATTCATTCCTACGCAAACAAGGGGTAAAAAAACTGCCCCAAAAGGAGCAGCCTGTATCATATAAAATTCTTTATACCCTTCATTTAATAATCTCCTTCAAAGTGGTGGTTTTATTACCCGGTACGGTTATTTTTAACTGGTAAATGCCCGGGCCTAATTTAAACCCAGGCTGAATATCTTCCATTAAAGCACCGGCAACATGGGAAATTGTTTTACTCAAAACGGTTTGGCCACCGCTATTAATTAGCCGGATATTATAAATCCCCGGCGGCATATTTTTAAAGGCCGTATGAATGACACCATCTTCGGCCGGGTTGGGAAAAATGCTGATTCCCGCAGTGGCATTCACAAATTCAACGGGTACGGTATTGCTGTATTCCTTTCTGTTGCCAGGTGTGGCACTGCTGATACGATAATAATTATTCCCGGGTACCGGATTTTTATCCAGCCAGGAATAGTTATTGCTGACCCGGTTTGCCGCATTTGGAATGATAGTGCTTACATGTGTAAAGCTCACCCCGTTTGTACTTTTTTCTACTTCGTACCGGCTGATATTGATTTCATTTGCAACCTCCCACTCCACCACAATGTTTTCTATTTGCCGGTATGCTGCCAGCCGCCTGTTTACAGGGGCCTGTTTTGATGCTGCCCTTCTAAATATAACCCTGAAACGGTCAGCAGGCGAACTCATTTCATCCATGGTAATTTCAAAGTCATAGGCAGTGTTTGTCACCAAATTAACAGCGACGGATTTACCTGTAAAACCATCCTCCAGCCATACGGAAAAACTGGTATCCATTGCAACAGGTTCAAGGATTAAGCGATAACGGCGTTGGATGGTATTGGACAAATGCAGGAACAAACTGTCTTCGCCCGATGGCACCGGCCTTCTTTCAATGGCTAAGGTCCGGGTATCCCGGTACAGTGCCAGCATTTCTTTTATATTGGCTGCTTTCGGCGCATCCATCAGATCGGCCCCCTTACTAAAGGTGTTATCAAACTGCGCAAGCGTTCCATCCAGCAATACCGTTTTATCATTGTCATTTAAATGAAAGAGATTTATTCTCAAAGACATTGGTTGCACTACCGGACGAAAAGCCAGCAGGTTATTGGAGGAGGATTTGGCATTTTCATTAAAAACCACTGAGGCCGGACCATTCGCAGCAGTCACTGCAAAAAACCCCTGGCCGGATTGTAACACCGTCGTTAAATTGCCTGCGGTATAAGAATATGTTCCCGTATTATTGATGTCATCAAATACGATGTATCCACCCTGCTCAGCATTGAGGTTTGGATCCCATACATAAAAGCGATTGAGCACATTATTCCTTCCTATTTTAGCCAGGTCTACCGGAGCCGCATACGGATTTCCGATGAAATTATATGTGCCTGCTATGGAAGATACATTAAAAGTCTGGCGGCCGGTTTGCAATTTCCCTTTACTGGATAATGTTGTGATATTCTTATTTGCGGGGTTAGTATTAACAGGGTTTCTATCGCCTCTTACAAAAATAAAATAGGCGATATTATCCGAAGTATCTGCTACATTTTTTGAGATTCCGGCCAACCTGGTATTTAACACCGGGGTAAAGTTTGCGCCGGCTTTTAAGGATGAATTACTTAAAGCGCTCCAGTCTAATCCATTATTACCGGTTGGATTAGTTGCCCCCGGCCCGGTAACATAGGTAGCCTTTCCCGGCTGGTACACACCTCCGTTTTGCCAATTGTCAAAAACATTCCCTCCACCTGATACCGGGGCAGTAAACATGCGCCAGGCCCTCCGGGCAGGGAGGTAACGCTGCACCGTTACTTTTCCAACAATTTTATTGCCGGCATTTTGCCCGTTATTGGTAATATCAGCTACCCGGGCGGTATTGGTGGAGGTGGATACCAATACAAGATTGTCACCTGTATGAAGGGTAACATTGTCTGCATCACCAAAAGCCAGCACCCCTGTAATGTTTAAAAAATTTCCGGGGCTGTTGTCTACCACCAGGTTGTTACTTACGGTTAGATTTTTCAAAGTATTGCCCACAAAAATATTACCCGAAATGGTCTGATTGGAGGTACCGGTAAAATCAATACTGCCATTTTCCGCATTAAAAGTACCACCGTTGAAAACAGCACCGGCAATTTTCAGCCTCCCCCCGGAAACGGTAAGCGATGCCCCAGGCTCTATAGTAAGGTTGTTAATTGCAGCGGTTCCTGTACTTAATACCGGGGCGTAAGGGGTGGCCGCCGGAATCGTTACACCAGCACATGACAAGGACGGTAAAACACCATCTGACCAATTGCCGGCATTGTTCCAGTCGGCATTGATACTGCCTGACCAAAGGTTATGAATGGAGATGGAAGCAACAGCCGACCAGGAAGATCCGCAACCGGTAGATACAACAGCACGATAAAAACGGGTAGCAGATAAATTGGCAATCGTTAAGCTGTTGGTGGTATTGGCAATATCCGCAACGTCTGTAGAAAAATCACTCACGGGAGACGATTGCCATTTTAATACATCCCCGATATTTTCACTTAATGTCAAACCGGTAGCATTACTTTCTAAACACACAGCAGTACTACCTGAAATAATCCCTCCTGCAGACAATGGAATTACTTTTATTTGAACCGGGCTGCTGATCACCGGCAGGCATACACCACTGGTTACCACTGCACGATAGTAGTGAGTGGCTGATAAATTCGTAGCTGTATATGTTGATTCCGTTGCTCCTGGTATGTCGCTGAATGAACTGTTATCAGTTGAAGATTGCCAACGGATCACACCCGTGTTTCCAGCCAGTGTTAATGTGGTAGTATTGGCTCCTGTACAAACAGGTACTGCACCGTTTATATTACCTGCTACCGAAGCCGGATTTACCGTAATGGTTGTGCCGGAAGAGGTGACAGACGGACAAGCCCCATTTGAAACCAGGGCACGATAATGAGTCGTCGCAGTTAGGCCGGCGGCAGCAAATCCGGTTGAGGTAGCGCCCGCAATATTATTGAAACTACTGTTATCAGTCGATGCCTGCCATTGAATGGTTCCGGAATTACCTGTTAAGCCTAGAAAGGTATTGTTGGATTCCGAACAAACCAAAGCACTTCCATGGGTAATACCTCCCACCGGAGCCTGGCTAACGGTAATGGCCACAGGAACCCGGCTGGCGCTGGTACAGCCCGTGGCACTGTTTTTTGCTTCCGCATAATAGGTAGTATTGGTTGAAGGATTGACAGGATAGTTACCAGCACTTGCACCGGAGCCAATACAGGTTCCGCCGGCACTAACGGTATACCATTGAATAGTTCCTGCTGGTGACAGGGCGTTCAAATTTGAACTCCCGCCGATACATATTTCGGCAGGTGTTGCACTCACCGAAGCAGGAGCAGCAGGTATTGGGTTAACAGATACGCTGATGGTTTTGGTAGTGAATTCAACCCCGGCCCCCGCCCGGCTGATTTTACAGGATAAGGTATAGGATTGGGGGATATTGGGATATAAAAACGAAACGGTTTGAGCGGTATTAAAATTCGAAAAATTTGAACCAGCGGCTGGAACTAAGGATATACCGGATGATGGAGTTGCAGACCAGGCACAATCATACGTTATAGCAGTTGCCAGGGGCGTTAAAGTTGCTGTGAATGAAGCCCCGTAACAAATAGAAGTGGGGGACGTAGAAAGCGTAAACTCCGGTAATCCGCCAATAAGATTAAAAATCTCAAATGAAAAAGCGGCGTTCTGGCTGTTATCGCTTGATACGATGATGATGGTTGGTCCTATATATAATCGTGTAGATGCATTACCGCTGCCAGATGTAGGCTGCAATCCCAGGGAAGAATTACCAATTACAAAAGAGATACCGGCGGCAAATTTCAGATCATAATTACCATTCCAGAAAATCTGTCCATTGGTTCCATCTATTACCACACGGGTAAAATTAAGTAACGAAACCGACCCCTGGTCTACATTCAACCTGCCATTAACAGTTAATACTCCACCTTGCCCGGTGATGGTGCTTGCATTGACGGTTGTTCCGGACGCAACGGTGTAATCTGCGAATGCCCTGTCCGAAAAACAAAGCATGGTAATAGAAATAAAGAGCAATTGATACGATTTTAATAAAGCAACTGCCCTGCTATGCAAGTTACCGGATCTGGATTGTATCAACCCGGCGTATATCATTGAATTCAATACGGCGGAACATTTTTCTAAAGGGTAAAATTTTGTTTCCATGTGGTTAACATTTAATTGTTCATGGTAATAATTCAAAAAACTATACAATCAACAAATGGAAAAATCATTATGATTTCCCGGTTTTTTCAGCACAATGTGTTACATGATGCATTGATGCTTTTGCTTTGATGAAATGTGAACTTTATCATACCAAATAATGATTTGATAAGGTTTACTTAACAACACATTATCAGCATTAAATTAAACCAGGTGGAAGGCAGTTTAAGAATGGCATAGGAATCAGGATTTAGGGTTTAGAGGTTAATGATTTTGCAGGAAATGTTTATTAAGGGGGAAACATTTCCTGCAAAAAAAAGGTAAGGATGATTCGCTGGCATTAATACGAAACATATTACTGTATGCTAAAATTATGGCAAAAATTTACACCAAAATATATTTTCAATGATATAACAGGGTTTGCAGAAAGCTTGATTTTGTGTGTAAATCCAATCCCGTTTATCCATACGGCACATTGAACCGCCCGTTTTAATAAATTGGAATTGATTATCAATGCGTCCACTTGATTTCGGCAAAGCAGGCCAACAGTTTGCTTTGTACATTTGCCCGAAATATTTCGAAATCGATCTCACAAAAACTGGCTGTTTTTCTATAGCCGGAACCATTAAAATCCGGCCAGTGCATAGTTAAAAGCCAGTGATTATTTATCTGGAAAATAATTGGCAAAAAGATGTTTTAAAAATCAATACACATCCTCGCAACTGCAGACTTACAGAAATCATCTCTCCTTGTTTAACAACAACCGCTTAAAAAAAGCCGCCCCAAGGTGTGGGCGGCCGGTGCTTCATGTGTGTGTATCTTATGAACTTATTGTACAATTACTTTTATCGGGTTTGATTGATGATCCGGCGCGGTAACTTCCATTTGATAAATGCCCGCAGCTAATTTATTGTCAGGCTGGATATTTTGTAAAGAACTGCCTGCTGCATGGTTGATGGTTTTACTAAATACAGTTTGACCGAGCTGGTTTATTAAATTTATCCTGTAAACGCCTGAAGGCATGTTTTTGAATTCGGCACCAATTATACCATTCACTACGGGATTAGGATAAACGCTGATACCCGAAGGTGCATTCCCCATCTTCACCAGCACCACGTTGCTGTATTCAATACTACCATCAGGACTAACACTGCGAATGCGATAAAAATTATTCCCACTTAGTGGTTTTGTATCCAGCCAGGTATAGGTTGTACTGTTGCGGTTCGCCCCGGTGGCAATAGTAACATTTACTTTTGTAAAACTTACCCCATCCTCACTTTTCTCCACTTCGTATTTACTGATATTGATCTCGTTTTCTACTGTCCATTCCACAGCAATATTATTTGCCTGTTTGTATGCCTTCACGCTCTTGTAAGTTACCGGCAACGGGCCTGCTGACACCTGCTTAAATACAATGCGGAACCTGTTGGCTGCAGCGCTTTTTGCATCGGAAGTAATAGCAAAATCATACATGTTAGCTGATGCAAGATTCAACGGGGTGGTTTTTCCGGTGAAGCTGTCTTCGAGGAAGGCGGATAATAAGGGGTCATCAAATTTCGCCGGTACAACCTCTAAACGGTATTTACGTTGACTGGTACGCAAAAGCTGCAGAAAGAGCGTATCATCTTGTTTAATTAACGGCCTTCTTTCTACAGCCAGTAAGGTATTGTTACGCTGTAATGAAATCATTTCATTTACGTTGTAAAATTTCACTGCATCAATATTATCCACGCCTGCACTTGCTTTATCATTGAATTGAGCTAAAGTGCCATCTGCTAAACGAAGGGAATTGCTTCCATCGTTTAAATATAGATTAATACCCAGGGACTGAAAAAGAGACACAGAACCGGAGGGAGAAGCCGGACGGAAGAGGCCTGCATAATTTTTGGAAGACTTATTTGCTTCATTAAAAACAACCGACCCCGAACCAGCAGCCGCATTTTGTACAAAAAAGGCCTGGCTCGACTGAATAATAGAATCCTCCTGCCCGCCTGCACGTTTGGGAGTGTAAGTGTAATACCCAAAATTTAACGGGTCATCCACAACTACATACCCCCCCACCTGGTTTAAATAAGGGTCCCAAACGGTGAAACGGTTAATAACATTATTCCGCGTAAGTGACTTGAAATTTACCGGCGAAGCATAGGGATTTCCTATTAAGGTATACGCATCTTTAACAGCGGTTGCTGTAAAAAATGTTTGAGTTCCGGTTTGCAAATTTCCCTTGCTGCTTATTGTTGTTATATTGCTGGCGCCTGCAATATTTGCCGGGTTGCGGTCCCCCCTTACAAAAAGATAATACCCAATATTCGCCGCGCTGCTCGTGTTATTAGATAAATTCATTCCTTTGGTATCAGTCACAACAGTCAGGTTAACACCGGTTTTGAAGGAGGAGGCGTTCTGCGGACTTGTATCCAGGCCATTTGCCACAGTCGGGTTTGGCCCGGTAATATGTGTACCCCTACCCGGAGTATAGACGCCCTTATTTTGCCAGTTGCTCCAAATTGATCCTGTATTGGAAAGTGGTGAAGTAACCAGACGCCATGCCCGGCGGGCAGGAAAATAACGCTCCACGGCAATTTTGCCAGTAATAACATTTCCGGCTGCTACCTGCCCTACCCTCGCCGTGGCTGTATCATTGGATGATAAAATCAACGTATCATTGGTAATTAAGCCGGCAGTGGTAGTATTACCAAAATTCAGCGCACTTAAAATACGAAGGGAATCTAAAACAGTAACCCTCCCAGAGGCATTTGTATTGCTGATGATTAGGGTAGAGATATTGTTACCAACAAAATTACGGCCTGAAATACTCTGCGCCACATTTGCTTTCATTTCAATATCGCCTGTTCCTGCATTTACTTTACCGGTTGAAGGCGTGCTGATGCTTCCGTAGATGGTCAGTTTACCTTTATTTATAACTAAACTGGCGGTTCCGGATAAAGTTATATTTCTGCAATTGACTGCTTCATTCGCATTTATAAAAATTGTAGTTCCGGTTGGTATTGTAACATCCGTTCCGGTGCCAGGTATACCCGGGCACCAGTTAGAAGTCAGATTCCAGTTGCCACTGGTTCCACCTACCCACCCCGTAGGCAATATGCTAAGGATAACCGAAAGAGTGACATTCTGCTTACAGCTACCATTGAAAATGGTGTCGATGAACACGGTTTGCCCGTTATTAGCTGAAGTTAAACCGCCGATTTTAAAACTTGCATTTCCGGAAGCATTTGCATTTACTCCGGAAATCGTTAGTTTTGTGCCAGTGGATGGTCTTCTATAATAGATGGTATTATTAATTGAGTTTGCTACCATCCCTGAAATATTTATCACTACTGAATCACCATTACAGATGGTTGCAGCCTGCGTTGCCCCGGTTAATGTTGGGTCAGCACGTATAATAAATATACTATCCTTGCTTTGGCAACCTCTACCCTCTGTTACATTTAAATAATACCATCCCTCCGGCGCTAATAAAACTTTTGGATTCGATGCAGTTGACGTAAAACCTGATGGACCTGACCAATCATAGGTTAACGGAGCAGATCCACCCGTGAGTGTTGCAGTTAAGCTTAAAGTATCATTTATACAAACGCTGTTACCTCCGTTACCCACACTTGCCCCAAAGAATGTAACGGGTGGTAATGAACTAAAAGAGATATCATCCAACCCAAAATCATTACCACCATTTGAAGTTTCCAGGTCAACTATTTTTATTTTTATTGAATCATTATTGGAACCCGAATCCCATGCTCCATAAAACCGAAGCCAACCATTATTGGAATTGTTGCCCACTCCTGCGGTTAACGTAGCGACACTTCCTACATTTACACCATTTACATTAAACTGCAGCCTGGCAAATGGGCCCACTGCATTCAAACTCATGGCCCACGCTGAAAAGAAATACCTGGTATTTGGAATCACTTTTACCTTAGTTGACCATATTTCTTTTGAAGGCACTCCGCTACCATTAATAATCATAAAATTACCGGTTTGGGTAGTGTGATCCTTTCCCCAGAAACCGCCCGAGGTATACCTTGCATCGGTATAAATCGAATAATAGCCAGCTCCTGGTGTTTGTAAACCTCCGGGAAGGGAGGTATAAATGTATTGAGTGGTATAACCTATTCCAACTCCCAGGTTAAAATTCCCGTTAACTACCAGTTCGTCACCAATATTTACAGACTTGGTGGCACGGCATCCATTGGCATCTGAAACGGTTAAAGAAAAGATACCGGATTGATTGATTATAATATTGTCCTGTGTAGAATCATTACTCCATAAATAAGAACTAAAAGGATTATCGGAAGACAGTTTTACAAATCCATTACCGAGAGAACAGTAATCTTCAATGATATTTACCGAAGGATAGGTTACACCGGTGGTTTTAACTTTTACGGTTGCAGTGCCTGGCAGTTGAGCAGAACAGCCGGTTATAGTATCGGTAGCCACTATATTAAAAGTAGTGGTAGCAGTAAGATACCCAATTGGGATGGGTAGTTTGAGTGGAGAAATAATGCTATTGAGCGAAACTCCTACCAGGCTATTATCAAAATTGTTTCTTAACTGGTATTTAACTCTTGGGTCCGGTAAAAAAACTTTTATTACCGAGCCGTTTAATTCACACACAGAGTCAGGATCAGCAGTAAATGTTTTATTTAAATAAGGGCTTAATGACAGCGCAACAATCTTGCCTGTTAAATTGGTGGAACAACTGGGAGCGGGCGCAAGATCGGTACGATAAATAGATTTAACTTCTAATGTCTGGGCGTTGTTGATATATGTTAATGAAGAAGTATTGAAAGTTGCATTTCCTGATGCGTTGGCTACTACACCCGTTGCCGCCGTCTGCGGCACCCCATTTATATTGTAATTCACCGTTGAAATACTGCCGGGAATCAAATTTGTTAAATTCATTGTCATTGGAGTCGTAGTAGTGGTATCAAAACAAATAATATTAGCAGCCTGCGTTACCGTGTTCAGCGTGGGATTTACATTAATCGTAAAAGCAGATGAAGTAACACCTGCTCCTGTGCCGGCATTATAAGTAAAACTGGGGCCGGGGTTACCTGAAACACCTGAACTTAATGCAATTTTATAACCAGTACCAAATGGTTTGCCCGGAGTTCCAACAAAGTTTTTTGTGATTGTATTTATACCATTAGGTAAACCACTATATGCAGCAGTAACAGAAAAGGTAGGACTCAATGCTGTAAAATTGGCCCCTGAAGCATCACTTATATAGGCAGTGAAAACAGTAGCATTGTTAAAATAAGGCGAAACTGCTCCATTGGTAACGGTAAATGTTATGTTTACGGTAGATCCGGAACAAATGGTTGTTTGAGCAACTGAAACATTGCTGATGGATTGAGCATTAGCAAAATACCCGATAAAACACATCAAGAAACTAAAACAAAAACTGCTTTTGAAAAAGCGATGTTGTCTTTTCCTGCTTAATGTAATAATATTCAAAATGCTATAAAATTGTTTCATGGTAAAAAATTATCGGGATTAGTTCTTTTTATAAAAAGAATTTGTGCTCGATTTTTTCTTAGAATGGGATTTTCCTAAATGAAACAACAATAATGACTATTGCATTAAATTTTTGGGGGCGGTATTTAAATCAGGATGGATGGATGTCAGGATCAATACAAAATTTCAAACATTGAAATAATACGGGTCAATCGTGGATGGAGATTCAGGGGATTTGGAAATAGAAACAAACTTGCAGCCGAAATGTTGAAACAAATTTAAATTAAAAACTGCTCTTGCAAACTTAAAGATAATAAGTTAAAATCTTAAATTTATAAAAGTATAATACCAAAATGGCGTTTTTAATTTAAAAACGGAACAACATAAAATAAAGGATGTAAAGGGGTTCAGGTAGATGTAAGGAACACAAAGATAGAAGAATAAACGTTTTCACCAAATAATTTTAAACTATGCGTACGTTTTTCTAAATCAAAGCTTTCCTGAATATATCGGCAAAGTAAGCTACTCCGCGGATCTGGTGATGAAACACATAGTCAACAGGTTCTTTTTTGACCGTTCCCCAGCCTTATTGACAGCCGGGCAAAGCCAAACTTTTTTGAACCATACAACATACAACCTAAAGTTTAAGCAATATAAAGTGAGTGGTATTCATAGCCGGATCAATCAACTCCAACTGGTAGGTACCAGCAGGCAAATGCTTTTTTGTTGGCAGGCTCATTAATACTGATCCCCCGGCATGTGTAATTTGCCGGCTAAGAACTGACTGCCCCTGGTTATTGAGAAGACGGCAGGTATAAGTACCTGCCGTCATTTCATTGAACTGAATACCGATATTGTTGCCTGAAACCGGGTTCGGAATAATGCTGACAGTTTGGATATTCATTTGCATCTTCACTTTTACAATATGACTATATTCCTTTTTCCCGTCACTGTTGATGCTACAGATTCTGTAATAATTGTGGCCGTTGAATGGATTTTTATCAATCCATAAATATTCAACGCTGCTAAGCAGGTTTCCTATTGCCGGGGTTGAGTTCACCGTACTAAAATCTACACCATCTCTACTTTTCTCTACTGCATATCTACTCACAGAGCGCTCATTTTCCACGGTCCAGGATACCGCTATATCATTACCCTCTTTAACAGCTTTCAGATTACTAAAGCTCACCGGCAAAGGCCCGCCTCCACCGGGTGCAAACACCATGCGAAAACGGTGCGGAGCCGCACTTGCTGAATTTCCGGTTACGGTAAAATCATAAGTGGAAGGAGATGCAATATTGACCGGGGTCCTGGTACCGGTGAAACTATCTTCCAGGACAGCGCTTAATAACGGATCTAATTTATTTGCCTCAAAACGAAACTGGTAAATGCTTTGGCTCATTCGCGACAAATTAAAATACAAGGTATCTGCTTTCGTAATCACAGGCCTTCTTTCCATGGCGATGGAATGATTATCCCTGGTTAATCCAAAAGTCTCATTCACATTGGAAAATTTTAATGCATCCTGTAAATCAACGGTATCATGAAAGTAATCATGAAATTCTGCCAGGTTGCCATCCAGAAATTTGGTACTTTTATCCGGATTCACTAAATACAAAGAAGATCTAAAGGATGACGTTATGGTAGCGGGCCCGGCCGGTCTAAAAATCCCCGTGTTATTGCCCGTTGATTTACTGCTTTCTTCAAAACTGATTTCCGAAGGCCCCAAAGCCACATCTGTTTCCACAAAAAATGCCTGGCTGGATTGAATGTTTAAATCCTGCCCTCCCGGCCCAATCGGATCAATTGTATAAATCCCATCATTATCGGGGTCATCAATATAAACATACGCCCCTACCGTATTTATTTTAGGATCCCACACAATAAAACGTTTATACAAGTTTACCCTGGAGAGATTATCAAAGTTAACAGGCGAAGCATAGGGATTGCCAACCAGTGTAAACTGCCTGGGACCTCCAGCGCTAATCCTGTTGAACCCGGGAAATATTTGGGTACCGGTTTGCAATTTACCCCGGCTACTCAACGTGGTGTTATTGGTGTTGGGAAATACTGTGTTATCCGGGCTGCGATTACGATCTCCCCGTACAAACATAAAATAACCAATATTCGCTGCACTCAATGTATTGTTTGAAAGCGGCACCTGGGTATTGCCAACATTTATTAAGGAATTATTGTCAAATTTCTTTAAGGAAGAATTATTAAAATTACTGTAATCCAACCCATTGCCGGAAATCCCGGTAGGGTTAGGCCCGGTTACAAACGTACCAATACCCGGCGTATAAACCCCGTTATTTTGCCATTGACTAAAGATAGTGCCCGGTGTATTGTGCGGACTTAACGGAGAAGTAATTAATCGCCAGGATCTGTCGGCAGGAAAGTAACGTTCTACAATAAATCTTCCGGAACCGGTATAACTGACAGTGGCAGTTGCAGGCACCTGGGCAACCCTTGCTGTAGTGGTAGCCGTTGACATTAGCGTTATATCGCTGTTCGCAAGGTCTGTGATACTGTTCGCTGACAAAGTAAGGGTATTTTTTATGCCGATACTATTGCTTATTGTTAATCCGGTTGTATTGCTATTGGTGATATCATAAAATGTAAATAAGGGTATGGCGGTGGCTGATATGCTTTGAGCAGTGGATGTACTATTAAACAGCAACAGTCCATTGTTTGACTCAAATGTACAGGAGCTTGTTTTGGATAAATTGCCGTTGATGGTTAATGTGGAGGCAGGTGCGGTTTTAATACCGCTTCCTGATAAAACAATATTACCGTAAACGATCCCGTTGGCATTGGTGATTGGCTGGTCACCTGCCCTTGTGTAATGAACAGTACTTCCGGGTAAGCCGGTGCCCAGGTTAATAGTAGTAATATTGGAATGTATGGAAGAATTTTCTGAGATATTAGAAGTAAAACCATTAAATCCTTTGTTGTTACCACAAAGGAAAGTTCCGTTATTTTCCACCGTTACAGATTGGCCGCTTGTTGCGTTAGCCGCAATAATCGAATTATCATTGATTTCAAAAACTCCTCCGGACTTTACGGTGAAAGTGCCATTGCTGTTCAACACAATATTTGAATTACTGTTACCTGTTTTATTACCGGTAATTTCTATTTGATTGTACAAAATATCCTGGCTAATACCATTTTTTCCCTTGACGGTTTCATTACCCACGGTGCCTGAATTATAGAATTCTATTACGCTGTTTCCTGAAAGGTTATATGACCCGTCAATATCAGGTTTGGGACCTATACCGCTTACTCTTAGTCTCCCACCATCCATGGCAAGATTGGTATTTATATTTCCAAAACTATGGTTAACGGCATCCAGTATGGCATTACCGGTTATAAAAACGGTTCCTGCCGGATTAAATGCCGACACCAAGGTTTTAATTCCGCTCCCCGAGAAAGTTATATTACGGTAATCGTTCCTGGTTGTTACGGTTTGGGCATTTCCTGTTGCCAAACCATATTCAATAGCACAACCGGCATTCAGTGTTGGAACAATTCCAGGGATGGATGTATTTGTACCGGTAAACCCATCCTTATCCCTGGTAATAAATTTACCGTCTATGCTAATAATTGCCCCACCGTTATTTGTAATCTGGCTTTCACCACCAGTATCAAAGCATGTATTGGTACCGATTGTGAATAACCCGCTTAAAACAATATTACTTACACCGTTCATTGCAAGGGTTCTTGTACCACCAATTGTAATTTTTTGAAGGCTAATATTTGAACTGAGGGGAAGTGTAACCGTTCCGCCTGTAGATCCCCTTACTGTGAGATTGCTCGTATTGGTTGCATCTAAAAGTCCACCGGTACTGATTAACGATGCACCATTAAGATCCAATAAAATCCCTGCATCAATTGTAAATATACCAGAGGATAGTTCAAGGCTGCCGGTTACCACCCGGTTGAAGGGCAAATGAACGCCCCCGGATTTGCTGTTGTTTACAATAGCGGGCCCACCTGTAGCCGGGAATTCTATATTGGAGGCAGTTATTGTACCGGCTCCCGAATACCTTAATCTGCCGGAAGGACCGTATTCAATTTTACTTCCAATACCTGATGTAATGGAACCTGCGGTATAATAATCCAATGTCCCATTGATGGTAAGTGTTACCCCATCGTCTATCACAAGGATTCCGCCCGGCAAACCAAGGTCATTTAAAATTTGGTTTGTGCTGATTCTGAATGTCCCGCCATTTACCACCACATTATTTGTAACGGGTAAGGTATTGCCTCCCGGCCTGTTCAGTTGCAATGTTCCCCCGCCCGTGGCAATGGTTGTTGCACCGGTATAAGTATTGGCATTGGAAAGTACGAGGGTGCCTGCCCCGGTTTTGCTAAAGCTGCCGGTTGTCGTTTTGTCGGAAATCACTGCACCTATTGTAAGCGTTGAACCGGTTACATTTATCCCGTTGGAAATGTTGTTTCCAAGCTGTACCCCATGTGTTATATTAAAACTGGTGTTGGTAAGTAACTGTCCTCCGTCAATCACAATACTATTTGCGGAATTGCCAAAACTCCCATCACCTGCAAAGCGGGTTTGGCCCCCGTTCAGATTTGCCGGACCCGTGAAAGTATTGGCGGTATTCGTGATATCTAAAATACCGTTACCGTTTGCATTGTTGGTAAAACTCACTCCGTTGCTACCCGTGTTTGAAATTACTCCTCCCAAAGTGATGGTACCCGAATTGCCTAAAGTAAGGATACGGATGGGAGCGCCCAATGAAATGTTATTACTAAATATCATGTTTGCCGCACTGTTAGCCAATCCGGTTACATCACCAAATTGTACATTTCCTCCGATGCTTATCCCGCCGGGGTACTTATTTGTAAAATCCCTGCCTGCATTGGCTGCAACAATGCCACCATTCAATGTAAGTGAATTTGATCCTGAACTTCCCATCGTATTGATACTCCTTGCTATAATGGTTCCCGCATTCAATATAAAACCGCCTGAATAGGCATCGCCCATCATTGCAAGGCTACCATTACCATTTTTAGTAAAGGCCGCGGTAGCAGATGTGGAGAAACTTTGTGCTGGCCCAAAATCCTGCTCAATTCCACCCAATACCTGTATGGGTAAATTTACACCAGCCGCTCCAATTGTTCCTCCCCCGGTCCAGGTAATGGCTGCACCAAAATTGATACCTGCCACTGCTGGAATGGTAGCCCCGGTTGCCGTTCCGGAATTATTAAAATGCAATACAGGTCCGCCTGTTGTCACTAAAGGCGAAGTATACGGACCGGCCGGATTGGTACTCCAGGCTGCCGCATTTATTACTCCGGCTGTGCCAAAATAATTATTGGTCTGCCCGGTCCCTTTCAAAACAATGAAAAGGCATACAGCCGTAATCAGCAAACAATTGATTTTAAAATGGATGGCGAAAAGAAAATACCTTGCAAGAAAATACCCCTGCAAAAGGCGATTGTAAATTTCCTTCATACATTTATATTTATGTTACAAATTCTTTATAAACTATTCATCAACTCAATAAAATAAACACCTTCATATTGTTTTTTTTAACAATAATCATTCGTTTTATGAGCCGGACAATTGTGGGATACATATAGCGGAGGCAGCGGATTATTTTCTCTTAAATCTATAAACAATAATTGATAGGTTCAGATTATGATATCAACATATTTAAGCGTTATGCGTCATAAAATGTGGATTGGCAGATTTTTTTAAGTTGCAGGAATTTTGTCAGCAATCAGATTAAATTAAAACTAAGCTGAAGAGTATCCATTAACTTCAAACTTATTATTTAGATTGTGGATTAAATTAATACTGCAATCAATTTGCAGTTAGAAAATCAAGTATTGAAGAGCCTGTAACCCTTGTATTAAATCAATGCTAAGAAGAAAATAACAGATGGATTCGCTTACACATATCGCCCTAGGTGCCTGCATGGGAGAAGCCTTTGCCGGTAAAACCGTTGGAAGAAAAGCAATGCTTTGGGGCGCATTGGCCCAGAGTATCCCCGATGTTGATTTCCTTTCTGCTTTCTGGCTCGATACCACCAGTAATTTATTATCGCATCGTGGTTTCACGCATTCCCTTTTATTTTGTTTATTGATCACTCCCCTATTCGCATTTTTCGCAGAGCGGTGGCACCGGCCACATAATATTTCATTAAAAAAATGGATGCTGTTTTTTGGTTCGGTAATTTTTGTCCACCTCTTCATTGATGCCTTTAATAATTATGGAGTTGGATGGTTTGAACCATTCAGCCATTACCGTATTTCATTTAACGCTATTTACGTGGCCGACCCTTTTTTTTCCATATGGCCAGGTATTGCATTGACGGCTTTAGTGCTGTTAAAGAGATGGGATAGAAAAAGAGTATTCTGGTGGCGGTTTGGCCTGGGGATGAGCTTTCTTTATCTGTCCTATTGCGTGGTAAACAAGTTAAAAATCAATGCTGATGTGAAAAAAATTTTTGCTGAACAGCGCATTGAACCCACCCGGTATTTCACCACACCGGCTCCATTACAAAACTGGCTTTGGTTTGTGGTGGCAGGCAACGACCAGGGGTATTATGTGGGCTACCGGTCTTTATTTGATGAAAAATTGCACCTCCCCTTTGAATATTTCCCCCGCAATGATTCAATGATTAACCGGTATAGAAACACAAAAGACCTTGAACAGCTTATTCGCTTTTCCCAGCAATTTTATACAGCAGAGAAATATGGAGACACACTTGTCTTTAATGATCTCCGCTTTGGCCAGGTGATTGGATGGCAGGAACCCCGCGAAAAATTTGCGTTTCATTATTACTTACATTACCCGCAGGATAATACGCTGGTAGTGCAGCGTGGACGTTTTGCCAAATGGGACTGGCAGGTTGTAAAGGCGCTGGTTCAGAGAATCAGGGGCAACTAATTTTTTTGCCTGAAATAGAATGTAAAAATATGAAAGCCCATCCTGAATAATTTATAAGAAACCCATCTAAAAAATTGCTTCAAAACATTTTTTGACCGGTTATGACTTTCCTGTGTTACCGGTGTGCAATCATTTTCTATGATTTCCTGCAGGGTTAATTCGATGTGTTTGGCAAAGGAAGTATTCTTAACATCCAGGTTCAATTCAATGCTGGCATAGGCACTGATATCGTTTACATTGTAGGAACCAATCGTGATCCATTTACTATCACAAACCGCTATTTTCCCATGCAAAATATTATCCTGGTATTCGTAAATAGCGATATTGTTCCGAAGCAGCCAGTCATACATAAACCGTTCTGCGTTTTTAGCAACCACCAGGTCCGATTTACCCGCCATAATCACTTTTATTTTCACGCCTCTTTTTACTGCCTTCTTTATTGCATTTTGCATAATACTACCAGGCAAAAAATAACTGCATAAAATGGTAACATGCAATTTTGCACCGGTGATTAATTCAATGTAGGTTTTTGAAATTTGATTTTTACGCCTCACCCAGTCATTTCGCCGCATTCTAACGTCTGCAATTTCGTCCGGATGAATATCCGGTTGTACCCGCCCCGGGGTGCAGGGCTCAATCGCTTTGTTGGGCATAAATCCATCCCATGTTTTCCAGCACAACACACACAATTCTTTTACAATTTCCCCTTCGGTAAGCAGTGCAAAATCAAGCCAGGCAGGCTGTTGGGGCATATCGTTGTAATGGTTACTAACATTGATGCCACCAACCATTGCCACCATTGTATCTACCACTATCAGCTTGTGATGGAGCCGTCTTCCAAAGTAAAAACTACTGCTTTTAAACAACGGTTCAAAAAACCGGAAATTTATTCCTCCATCCGCCAATTGATTAATAAATGCCGACGACATAGATTGTGATGCATATCCATCAGCCATTAAATATACCTTTACCTTTCGTTGTACCGCTGCTTTCAGCGCTTCCGCTATCTTCCTGCCTGTTTCATCTTCATCGTAAATATATACCTGCAAATGGATGGTGTCTTTCGCCTCGCCGATGATTTTCTCCAATAACTCAAAATAAGCGCTTCCCCCCCTGATGAGTTTAACTTTATTGTTGGACGTATAAGCTGATGCAGATTTATTTATTTTGATTGCCGGCATAAAAACAAGCTAATCAAAAATATTAAATACAAACAATTTTTAATCACATTCTTTTTGTTATGCAGGAGTCACTATCCAGCCTGATTGTTTAGCTAAAACCACTTAATTATCGTAATACCGGTTATATATTCAAATGAGGGTAAGGTCACGCATGATATACCGGGTTATAACTGCATTCTACAGGAGGTTTGGTTCACCAACCTTTTTATTACTTTCGCCAAATGAATTCGCGGACCAAAAGAATTGAAAAAAAGACAAATACCAATCCCAAATTAAAAACACTTACGTTTAAGGATCGTATATCTGCGTTGCGGAATGTTCCCCGTTTTTTTAAACTGGTATGGCAAACCAGCCCGGCAATGACCATCGTAAGTGCTATGCTAAGGATTGTAAAATCCGCTATCCCCCTCGCAATATTGTATGTGGGCAAGCTCATCATTGATGAAGTGGTGTTGTTGAATGCAGGCAAAGGAGTCCTGCCAAATGACGATTTATGGAAATGGGTAGCCATCGAATTTGGCCTGGTAATATTATCGGATATCCTTAGTCGTGGTATCAGCCTGATGGACGGTTTGCTGGGCGACCTGTTTTCCAACCATAGCTCCGTAAGAATTATGGCACATGCTGCCACACTGGACCTTGACCAGTTTGAAGATTCTGTTTTTTACGACAAACTGGAACGGGCAAGGCAGCAGACAGCCGGACGCACTATCTTATTGTCGCAGGTAATGAGCCAGGTGCAGGACATCATAACAATGCTTTTTCTTGCTGCGGGCTTAGTGGCTTTCAATCCCTGGCTGATTATTTTATTGCTGGTAGCAGTGGTCCCTGCTTTCCTGGGTGAGTCGCATTTTAATGACCGGAGTTACGCACTTACCCGTGGGCAAACACCCGAGAGAAGGGAATTGGATTATCTACGTTATATCGGGGCCAGTGATGAAACGGCTAAGGAAGTAAAAATTTTTAATCTCTCCAGGTTTATCATGGATCGCTTCAAAATGCTATCTGGTAAATTTTATACAGACAATAAAAAGCTTGCCCTGAAGCGATCCGGCTGGGGTGCTTTTTTCGCCATGGTGGGAAGTGCAGGTTATTATGGAGCCTATGTATTTATTTTGATCAAAGCTATCAATGGTAGCCTTTCCATTGGCGACCTTACTTTTTTGGCTGGCTCTTTCCGTCAAATGCGGAGCCTGCTGGAAGGTATATTGAACCGCTTTACCAGTATATCACAAAGCGCTGTTTACCTAGGCGATTTTTTTGAATTCTTCACTATCCGGCCAAAAATAACACAGGCCAAAAATGCCCTCCCCTTTCCTAATCCAATTAAGCAGGGATTTACTTTTGAGAATGTGGGTTTCCGTTATGTTAATTCGGCCAATTGGGCCAACCGCCATTTGAATTTCACCCTTCACCCGTCAGAAAAGCTGGCATTGGTAGGTGAAAACGGTGCCGGTAAAACAACCCTGGTAAAATTGCTGGCAAGACTATACGATCCAACAGAAGGCCGTATATTATTAGACGGGCACGATCTGAAAGAATACAACCTGGAGGAACTACGTATGCAGACAGGCATTATTTTCCAGGACTATATCCGTTACCAGATGTCTTTTGCACAGAACATCGCCATTGGTAATATCAATGAAAAAGATAACCGCGAACTGATACAATCTGCAGCGCAAAAAAGCCTGGCGGATGTATTGGCAGAAAAGTTACCCAACAAATACGATCAGCCTCTGGGCCGCCGCTTTAATGAAGGAACAGAATTGTCTGGTGGAGAATGGCAAAAAATTGCATTAGCCCGGGCTTATATGAAAGATGCACAACTACTGATATTAGATGAACCCACCGCCGCCCTGGATGCAAGAGCTGAGTACACCGTATTTCAAAGATTTGCTGATTTAACAAAGGGCAAATCCGCTGTACTTATCTCCCACCGTTTTTCCACCGTAAGAATGGCCGACCGGATATTGGTGTTGGATAAAGGTGAACTGATTGAGATAGGAAGCCATGAAGAATTGTTAGAAAAAAATGGCCGTTATGCGGAACTTTTTCAATTACAGGCCATGGGTTACCGCTAGTTGGTATATCAAATCATCTTTTACACATACTGTGCTCCAAAAAAGGTCATCTTTAAAAAACAAATTATGACCAGGGGCAGCGCCTTAGCATTTTATCACCCTGAAAGTAATATTGATCCTGCTCCCCGTATTTACATTCATTTTGGGCAACTGGTGTTCCCAATAATGTTGCGTTTCGCCCCTCATCAGCAGGAAACTGCCGTTGGTAAGATCAATGGATTTATTGATACTTTTTTCCGGGTAGTTTCGAAAACGAAATGACCTGGTTGCACCGAAACTGACTGACCCGATCACGGGATTTGTGCCCAGTTCTTTTTCATTGTCGCGATGCCATCCCATACTGTCTTTACCATCGCGGTAAAAATTTAATAATGCATTGGTAAATTGCACACCGGCAACCGCTTCCGTTTTTGCCTTTATTTCCAGCAAGGTGTTGTTCCATGGCTGTGGCTGCATTGTAATGCCGGAGTAACTATATTTTTTATCTTCTTCACCGTACCAGGCAGTAAGCCTGGGCTGCATTACTTCTTTACCAAACATTTTTATAGGTTCCTGTTTCCAGGAAATTTCCTGTTGCAACAAACTGAAATAGTGATTGCTTTCGGAAGTTGTAAAAAAAGCCGGGTACAAAATAGCCTCTCCCTGGAACGGTAATAAGTTTTCATCTGTATTAAATAAGGGTTGCTGCATTTTTTATCATTAAGTATTAGTTGTTTACTTAGTTATATCCTCCCTTCTTGCCATCTGGCTTAATGTACTCTTTTCTTTTCAGCAGCGGGTTTGCACATTGTTATTCACTTTTCCATTTCAAATATTTCTCTTTCATACAATTCCCGCATGGCCGGTATCCTGCTGTAATTGCTTCGTCTTCGGTGGTGAAGAAAATCCTATTCTTCATCTTCATTCTTTTTCCCGACCTACAGTTTAAATAGCCATATATTTTCAATTGCCGGTTTCCTCCCAATGCAATATCTCCCTTCCTGATGAATGAGGCTAATTTTGTTGAATCAATGTCGTTGTGTGGTATCATTTACTAAATATCTGCAATCATGAAAAATAACCAACTGTACCTGTCCGCTGCTCTCCGGTTTAAAGGCCCATAAGATTATGCATCTTGTCGCTTTTTACCCCTTTTTTGGTCGGTTTCACACACTAAAAAATTTATATTATGATTATACCTTTAGAATGAATTTGGAAGGTCCAAAGAAATTATTAAATCATAAAAATTTAAAAAATGGCAAGTGTTAGTACTTATCTAAATTTCTCCCGTAATACAGAGGAGGCTTTTAATTTTTACAAAACTGTTTTTGGCGGTAAATTTTTTGGAAATGGAATCATGAGATTCGGCGATATTCCAGGTTCTCCGGATTGCCCTCCGGCAGCAGAAGAAGATAAAAACCTTGTGATGCACGTTGAATTGCGTATACTCGGAAGCCATTCCCTAATGGGAACGGATGCTCCCGAGTCTATGGGATTCAAACTAAATATGGGCAATAACAGTTATATCAATCTTCAACCGGATACCAGGAAGGAGACAAAAGAATTATTTAATAAATTATCACAGGACGGACTGGTGACGATGGGACTACAGGATATGTTCTGGGGAGATTATTTTGGTAGTTGTACAGATAAGTTTGGTGTACAATGGATGTTTAATTGTGGTGAAAAGATTGCATAATTTACAAGATTAAGCCAACGAATCACTTAGATTAAAACTCATCAAAATAAGCGGGAAACTGTGTTTCGGTATCAGGCTTTCATCCAATCGTTTGTTATAAAAAAATGCTACCGAAACAAAGTTCCCGTTATTAATTGAACCAGGTCCCGTAAGCGATAACTAAAATAATTATAATCCCGTGTACCAGTCCGGTAGCACTTTAAATTGCCTGTTTTGCGCTGCCTTCTCTATTGGGCCTGCATTTCATTATTGATATACCGCATATAAATCAGCTTTACTGATACAAATCTGATTGCGCAGCTTCCCACCCGATCATGGCAGTTTTTCTTGTACTGCCCCAATGATATTGGCCAATACTTCCGGTAGATTGAATTACCCGGTGACAGGGAATTAAAAATGCCACCGGGTTATCTCCAATGGCTGATCCTACAGCCCTGGATGCTTTTGGATGGTTAATGGCAGTGGCGATGGTTCCATAACTGGATAATTGCCCCATCGGGATTTTCAGTAATGTTTCCCATACCTTCAATTGAAACGGGGTGCCTTTTAAATGTAGTTTGATTGCGTCCTGTTGTTTCCAGTCATGCGTAAAAAGGTGCAAGGCTTTTTGTTGCAATAGGTCCGTCATTTGCCGGAAGGTTGCGTTGGGGAAATATAGATGTAGTTCACCAAGAGCGCAGGCTTCATCATCTGCAAAAGCCATATAACAGATGCCTTTAGTGGTGGAGGCCACCAATATTTCTCCGAACGGACTTTCCGCAAAACTATAGTTGATAGAAAGCATTTCACCTCCATTCTTAAATTCACCGGGTGTCATCCCTTCTATATTAATAAACAGGTCGTGCAAGCGCCCGGTTCCGGATAAGCCGGTTTCAATACTCACATCTGCCAAAGTAGATTGCCCTTCTTTCAACATTTCCTTGGCATGTGTGACGGTTAAAAACTGCAGGAATTTTTTGGGGCTTACACCCGCCCATTCTGTAAACAACCGTTGAAAATGAAATGGGCTCAGGTGAATTTTGCCCGCCACTTCATCCAGGTCAGGCTGGCTCCTGAAATTGTTTTTTATAAAATCAATGGCCGCTGCTATGCGATTGTAATTGAGGTTTTCCTGTATCAACATAAGTGATTGTTTAGAATACAAAAATACCAACTTACTCATCCTCTAAAAACCCGATACTTGCTGACTTAAAATGATCAGCTTCGTCGTGGGGGAACCACACTTATTTAATATGATTGTCGGGTAGGTTAATGCAGGTGGTTAAAAAAAGGACGTGCTGTGTTTAATTTTATCGGCATTTATATTTCTTCATCTTAAGTAAACCCTATTGTTTGGCATTTTAATCACTGTGCGATAATAAAATTATGAATTTGACAAACCTGCTGAGTGATATTGGTTTAAATGCGGATATACTGCCGGCAATATAGGAAAATCGCATCAGGAATAATATCTGCAGGCAGATTTTCAGCATTACCCTGCATTTGTATTATTGGCTATAGCAAAATAATAACGTCCGTTTTCCGTTGAATACCCTGCTATGGAATTATCAATGTTATTGTAGTGAAAGATATATTAATTGAGACTTTTAATATAAGCTGTCATATTATTGCAAAATAAAAA
>JANPIJ010000231.1:0-10714 GCA_031424955.1 Ferruginibacter sp.
TTATCAATTAAAAAATTATCCATTAAAATGCCACATTATCAAACGCTGGGTTCCATCCCACACAAGCGACACACCCAGTTTCACAAACCTGATGGAACGTTATATGCTGAACAACTATTCTCTACCGAAGGATTCAGCAATGATTATTCTTTATTATATCATCATTACCCACCCACACAAATCATAAAAACTGATCCCCCGGTGAACGTTCAGCCTCATATTGCGGAGGAAAAAATGTTGCAACACCGGAGCTTTGAGGGGTTTAACATTCAACCCGAAAAAGATTTTCTGCATAGCCGCAAGCCAGTCCTGGTTAATAACGATTTGCATATTGTGCTGGCAGCGCCACAGCAAAGTATGGGCAGTTATTTTTTTAAAAATGCAGATGCCGATGAAATGATTTTTATTCATGAGGGAAGCGGGGTATTAAAAACCATGTATGGAAATATTGATTTTGTCGGTGGTGATTACCTGGTGATTCCCCGCGGTACTATTTACCAGGTTCAATTTGCAAATGAAAACAACCGGCTGTTTATTGTAGAATCATTTAGCCCGATCCGGTATCCCAAAAAATATTTAAGTAAATACGGCCAGTTACAGGAGCATGCACCTTTTTGTGAAAGGGATATAAGAACGCCGGGTGAGTTGACAACCCATGATACCAAAGGTAATTTTTTAATTAAGACTAAAAAGAGGGGTGTGTTGTACGGAATTCATTATGGCCACCATCCATTTGATGTGGTAGGGTGGGATGGGTGTTGCTATCCCTATGCGTTTTCCATTCACGATTTTGAACCCATTACCGGAAGGGTACACCAGCCGCCACCGGTACACCAAACATTTGAGGCCAATAATTTTGTGGTTTGCTCCTTTGTACCCCGGTTATTCGATTATCATCCAAATGCAATTCCTGCCCCATATAATCATAGTAATATTGATAGTGACGAAGTATTATATTACGTGGATGGTGATTTTATGAGCCGCAAACATGTTACCCGGGGTATGATCAATCTTCATCCTGCGGGGATACCACATGGCCCGCATCCCGGTGCCGTGCAAAGAAGTATTGGAGCCAAAGAAACGAATGAACTGGCAGTGATGGTGGATACTTTTCATCCCTTGCAATTAACAAAGGAGGCGCTTGAAATAGAAAATGAGGGATATGTAATGAGCTGGGCTGAGTAAAGGAAGAGCGGCAGATTTTACTCCCATCGCATTAAAGTAGCGTGAAGTTCTTTTGTTGCCGTATGCCGTACATTATATTTTGAATGCGATGGGCTTTGTTTATTTAGGTGTCAACAGAAAATCAGAAAAGAATGGGTACTGTAAAAAGAATTGATATTTTAATAAATATGTTGTTTTATTTTTCTAAAAAGTGCTAAATTGGTTTTTAATAAAAAACGATTAGCAATGATAAAATTCCATGAAATTAAAGTAGGTGACTATTTAATAGCCGATAACGACGGCGACAAGCGTATAGGAGAAGTAACCGATCTGAACGGCGATGAAAAACAGGTATGTGTAGATACCGGGGACCAGGAATTTTGGTACGAAACCAGCCAGCTTACCCCTATTCCTGTAGATGATGAACAACTTGCAAATCTTAAGTTTAACAAGGAAGAACATGAAGATGGCTCTGTAAAATATCTAAAAGGGGCATTTAGGATTTCACTTCCTTTTAAAGGAGATTTTTCAACAATGGAAATATGGTACCGTGATGAAAGAAGGCATATTATGCATCCCATCAATGTACACCAGTTGCAAAATCATTTTCATGAAATGACCAAAGTGTTGTTGAATGATGAATCCTTTGATTAAAATATTGGGATATTAATAATGATATTGGGATATTGAAAAGGATATTGTGATATTAAATGAAAGGTAAAACTTCTTAATATTCTAATATCTCAATATCCAATATCCCAATACCTGCACTTTTACTTTATGTTCGCTGAAACCAGGCTGGTTTGCTGATTGGTATTATCGATAAAGCCAGCATAGTTGAGATTGATTACATTACTTGATTGGATCATTCCAAATTTTCCCGCGTAATAAAAATGAATATTTGTTGTAAGTGCACTTGCAGGCAGGGGTATGCCACCAATTGTAACCGTTATCGCGGTTGTTACGTGAATCACATCATTGTACCCGGTACCTTTTACTGTTTTACTAATGCCCTTTTCTGCGATGGTATTGGTAATAACCACATTTAAAGCGACCCCTGATACGGTAACCGGGTAGGTTTGGCTCCACGATGCACCTACTGCTGCATTATCTTTTAAATATATATTTTCCACACTTGATCCACCTAACGCACCGGGCAAATTTCTGAAATTATAATAATCATTGGCGGTAATATTGTGATATTCATTAGCAGAGCCGCTGCTGTTGGTAAATACATGGTACGACTTCCCGTTGATCGTGGAATCCCTGCTGGTGGAGGTTAGCACGTATGTGGATGTGGTGGTGGAGACGTTATTAACGAGCTCATAATTCCAGGTGCTGCCTGCGGTCAGGCTCATATATTTAACTACTACAACCGGGGCAATCGGATCCTCTGGCTGACAGGAAATTCCAAAAATTGATAAAAAAGTAGCGCCTAAAATTAATTTCTTCATGGGGGTGGGGGTTTTAATTGGTAAATATCTGATTTTTTTAGTAATAATTAAATTTATCCTCTTATCTTTGCGCTCCAAAAATATGGCTAAGCAGGCACTCATTAAACAAGACGGTACAATTTTAGAAGCACTCAGCAATGCTATGTTCAAAGTAAAGCTCGAAAATGGACACGAAATACTGGCTACCATTTCCGGAAAAATGAGAATGCATTACATCAGAATATTGCCTGGAGACAAGGTGGGCGTAGAGATGAGTCCTTACGATTTAACCAGGGGCAGGATCATTTTCAGGTATAAATAGCAGTATACCTTCAATAAAAGAAATAGCGATTATTAATAAATAAAAAGAAACAACATGAAGGTTAAAGCTTCAATTAAAAAAAGAAGTGTTGATTGCAAGATCGTAAGAAGGAAAGGTGTCTTGTTTGTTATCAACAAAAAGAATCCCCGCTTTAAGCAAAGACAAGGGTAAATTGGCCAATAGTCAATTTAAGATGGCAGAAGCCATTTATACAAATCAATCTATTAATAAATTATAAGAATTATGGCTCGTATTGCCGGTATAGATTTACCAAAAAATAAAAGAGGCGAAATAGGTCTTACCTATATATTTGGTATTGGTCGCTCAACTGCTCAGTATATTTTAGACAAAGCTGGTATCAGCTACGACAAAAAAGTAAATGAGTGGAATGATGATGAACAAACTGCCATTCGTAATGTAATTAACAATGAATTTAAAACCGAAGGTGCTTTACGCAGTGAGGTTCAGATGAACATTAAGCGTTTGCTTGATATCGCCTGTTACCGTGGTTTACGTCATCGTAAAGGATTACCATTACGTGGTCAGCGTACCCGTACCAACAGTCGTACTCGTAAGGGTAAACGTAAAACAGTAGCCGGCAAAAAGAAAGTAGCTAAGAAATAATATAAACATACCAGGGCTTGTACCTGGTATCTGTTTTTTATAGACTTACAAATTTTGAACAAACGCCGGATCGCTTTTAAGTCAGCAGGAGGGTTGGTTCAGTTCCGTTAGCGTAGGCAACGGAAATTTTTTCTAAAGATTACCTATTAAATTAATTATGGCAAAAGCACAAGGCAAGCAGCAAACAGGCAAAGCAGCAGCTAAGAAAAGAATTGTAAAAGTTTATAGTTACGGAGATGCTCATGTAACGGCAAGTTTCAACAACATTATTATCAGTTTAACCAACAAAACCGGCCAGGTTATTTCATGGTCAAGTGCTGGTAAAATGGGTTTTAAGGGAAGTAAAAAGAACACTCCATATGCAGCGCAGATGGCCGCTTCCGATGCAGCGAAAGTTGCACTGGATGCAGGTTTAAAAAGAGTAGATGTTTTTGTAAAGGGGCCGGGTTCAGGTCGTGAAGGTGCTATCAGGGCATTATCACAATCAGGTATCGAGATCAATATGATCAAAGACGTTACACCTTTACCACACAATGGTTGCCGTCCTCCAAAGAAGAGAAGAGTATAATGAAATGTCTGATGCAGGATTTAAAAGATGTATGATTTAAAAAATCAGACATCGGAAAATCAGACATCAGACATCCAACATAATTTCAAACGGGTGTAACATTCATTTTAGGATTTTTTAATGTTGCATCGTCACTAAAAAATCGCAATTATTATTATGGCAAGGTACACAGGTCCCAAAACAAAGATCTCCAGGATTTTCGGAGAGCCTATTACAGGTAACGGTAAGTGGTTAACTAAAAACAGTAACCCTCCCGGAATGCACGGTGCAAACCGCAAACGCAAAACATTAGGCGAATATGCACTACAGTTACGTGAAAAGCAAAAAGCAAAATATACCTATGGTTTGCTTGAAAAACAATTCCGTAAAACATTTGATGAAGCTGCAAGACGCAAGGGCGTTACAGGTGAAAACCTGATCAAATTACTGGAAGCACGTTTAGATAACGTTGTTTTTCGTATGGGGATTGCCCCAAGCCGCCAGGCTGCACGCCAGTTGGTTAGTCACAAGCACATTACTGTTAACGGAGAAGTATTAAATGTTCCTTCTTATTCAATGAAACCAGGTGAAACCGTAGGTTTAAAAAATAAGAGTGCTGTGAATAATTCTATCACCGGAAATGTTCGTGGGAAGAATGCAAAATTTAACTGGATTGACTTTAGCGAAGCAGAACTGAAAGGTACTTTTATTGCATATCCTGAAAGAGAAAGTGTTCCTGAAAATATTAAGGAGCAGTTGATTGTGGAATTGTACTCTAAGTAATGCCCCCTCCGCCCCCTGAAGGGGGAACCGGAGCAGTAGAATGGGAGAGGCTTGAAGCTGAAAAGTGCAAGTGAGTGACACAACGATGACGGAAATGATCAGATGTCCGTCAACAAAAATTTTAAACATTTAAACAACAAAATACAAATGGCCATTTTAAATTTTGTTAAGCCCGATAAAATTGTACTTCAGAAAGCGAATGATTTTGAAGCACAGTTTGAATTTCGTCCGCTTGAACCTGGTTATGGTGTAACGATTGGTAATGCATTACGTCGCGTATTGCTTAACTCATTGGAAGGTTACGCAATCATTGGTATTAACATTGTTGGTGCCGACCACGAGTTTGCAACCATCAAGGGTATTACTGAAGATGTTACTGAAATTATCCTGAACCTGAAGCAGGTGCGTTTCAAAAAGAAAGTGGAGCATGAAGTAAGCACTGAAAAAGTGACGCTTTCTATTAAGAATAAAACAGAATTTACTGCAGCAATGATCGGTGAAGCATCTCCTACTTTTGAGGTGATGAATCCTGAATTGATCCTGTGTGTAATGGATAGCAGCGCAAAGCTGGATATCGAAATCACCATTGGCAAGGGTAGAGGTTATGTACCTGCAGAAGATAACAAAGAGAAGAATTCTCATTTTGGATACATTGCGGTTGATGCTATTTATACACCAATCAAAAATGTAAAATATACCATCGAAAATACCCGTGTGGAGCAACGTACGGATTTCGAAAAACTGATTATGGAAGTAATCACTGATGGTACCATTCATCCGGAAGAAGCGGTAAAGCAAGCAAGTCGTATCCTGATTCAGCATTTGATGATCATCACAGATGAGAACATTACTTTCGATACAAAAGAAGATAAGAAAGAAGACCTGGTGGACGAACAAACTTTACAATTACGTAAAGTATTGAAGACACCATTAGAAGATCTGGATCTTTCTGTACGTGCCTTTAACTGTTTAAAAGCAGCGAAGATCAATTCATTAAGCGAACTGGTACAATACGAACAGGAAGACCTGATGAAATTCAGAAACTTCGGTCAGAAATCTTTAAGCGAAATTGAGCAGGTGTTGAACGAAAGAGGATTGGGATTTGGAATGGATTTGAGCAAGTTGAAATTGGATGATGAATAGAACAATTAGCTAATTAGCCAATTTGCTAATGTGCTAAGGTAGACTCGGAGAGTGAGCTAATGCTCTTTTGAATCGAAAAAATTATCAAATTAGCGCATTATCAAATTAGCACATTATTTCATAGTAGTCTGTAAATCCTGACACGGTACAGACGAATTTAAAACAAACATGTCATGCGTCACGGAAATAAGAACAACAATTTAAGCAGAACAGCTTCGCATAGAAAAGCGCTGCTAATGAACCTGGGTTGCCAGTTGATCACCTTTAAGAGGATCACTACTACTTTGGCTAAAGCAAAGGCTTTGCGTACTTACATCGAGCCATTGATTACCAAAACAAAGGCAACAGAATCTAAGGAAAGCATTATGCACAATCACCGTATTGTGTTTAGCTATCTCAATGATAAAGCTGCTGTAAAGGAATTGTTTACAGTAGTTGCTCCCAAGGTTGCAAGCCGCCCGGGTGGTTATACCCGTATTATCAAGTTGGGTCAAAGAACCGGTGATGCTGCTGAAGTAGCGATGATTGAGCTGGTTGATTTCAACGAAATATATGGTAAAGGTGTTGGCGCAACTGCTGAAGCTGAAACTGTTAAAAAGACAAGGCGTAGTGGTGGGAAAAAGAAAGCTGCTGATACATCGGTAGTTGAAGAAGCGGTAGAAGTAAAAGCTGAAGACGCTGCTGCTGAAACTGCAACTGAAACAAAACCAGAAGCATAAATTGAAATACAATATTTATATAGAGCTCCGATTTTGATATCGGAGCTTTTTTTGTAAAATGGCATCAAGCCCTGTGCTGTTTTTGTAGTTTTAGCCCCTTAAAGGGTTTGGGTAAAAATTATTTGTTTAATAAACCAATGAATTGTTTTCTTTGCAAAACTTTTTAAAAATATGTCAACTCCCGATCGGAAAAAAATAGCCATACTGTTGTTAGCAGATGGCACCCTGTTTTACGGTAAAGCATTTGGTAAAACCGGCACCACCACTGGTGAAATTTGTTTTAATACCGGTATGACCGGCTACCAGGAAGTATTTACAGACCCAAGTTATTATGGGCAGGTGCTGATTATGAATAATGTACACATTGGTAATTATGGAGTAAAGAGGGCAGATGTGGAGAGTGACAGCGTGAAAGTAAAGGGTGTTATTGGAAGAAACCTGGAAGAACAATATTCCCGTTTTGCTGCAGACGATTCTTTACAATCCTATTTTGAGCAGGAGCAGGTGGTGGCAATTGATCATGTGGATACCCGTGCTTTGGTGGCACATGTACGTACGCAGGGAGCGATGAACTGTATTATTTCATCAGAAATAACTGACATCAACTTGTTGAAAGATGAGTTGGCAAAAGTGCCCTCTATGGATGGGCTGGAGCTTGCTTCGGTGGTTTCCACCAAAGAACCTTACTTCCTTGGAAACCCGGATAGCTCCATCAGGGTTGCTGTGTTGGATTGTGGCATCAAGAAAAATATTTTAACCTGCCTTACAGAAAGGGGAGCTTATGTAAAAGTGCATAACGCCAAAACAAGTTTTGAAGAATTACAATCTTTTAGCCCGAATGGCTATTTTATCAGTAATGGTCCGGGCGATCCTGCACCGATGGACTATGCGGTAAAAACAGTGAAACAAATTCTGGCGGCAGACATCCCATTATTCGGTATTTGTCTTGGTCACCAGTTACTGGCGCTTGCCAATGATATTCCCACTTTTAAGATGCACCATGGCCACCGCGGATTAAATCACCCTGTAAAAAACATAATCAGCGGCAAATGTGAAATTACTATACAGAACCATGGATTTGGGGTTAACCCTGATGCAGTAAGAGCTTCGGCTGATGTGGAAATAACACATTTGAATTTAAATGATGAATCTATTGAAGGAATACGGGTTAAGAATAAAGCTGCTTTTTCCGTTCAGTATCATCCGGAAGCAACACCTGGTCCTCATGACAGCAGGTATTTGTTTGATGAGTTTATCGGGATGATTAATGCGAAGAATTAAGTAACACGAATTTTTAATTCACGAATTACACGATTTTTTTTAAACTAAAATTCACCGCAGCGGCAGGTATAGGGATATGAAAATAGCAATCATCAACGGACCAAACCTAAATCTCCTCGGTAAACGGGAGCCTGGTATCTACGGCAACCAATCTTTTGAAACCTATTTCGAAGAGTTAAAAGAGAAATTCCCGGCAATCGAATTTGACTATTACCAAAGTAACGTAGAAGGGGAGTTGATCAATGAAGTACAGCGGGTAGGTTTTTTGTATGATGGAATTGTTATCAACCCCGGTGGATATACGCATACGTCTGTTGCCCTGGGCGATGCAATCGCAGCAATTACTGCACCTGTTGTGGAAGTACATATTTCCAATATTTTCGGCAGGGAAGATTTTCGGAAACTATCTCATGTATCCGGTAAAAGTGCAGGCGTTATCAGCGGACTAGGATTAAAGGGCTATGAATTAGCCGTAGTATATTTAATGGGTAATTCCTAATTAGTGATGGTCCCTGCATTAATAACAAAAAGCTCCCGTTCAAGGGAGCTCTTCTGTTATCCAAACAATCCATAAAAACAAAAAATCTTTATTTGTTAGCACACAAATTTTAGAGACTGGATTGTATATTTTTAAAAGCGGGGACACCTTACAGCATTCCTGCTGGTATTATCACGGCTTAAATATTTTTGATAAGACAGGCCCATTTCAAAACCACCTCTTCCATTGCTGGCCCCGCTTAATTTTGATATATTGGCATCGTAACTCACAGAAATTGCGAATGGCTTTACTTCCAGTTTGGCCACCGGTATCAGTGCATCCTTCCAACGCATAAATGCACCCCCATGTATAAAGTATCTTGGGTTTTCTGCTTCATTCAACCGATAAGTCAACATGGCACCGGCTATTAGTTCTGTATATACCCCTTGTTTGGTATAGTCCGCATGAACGGTTACATAAGCATTGTCCGTAGCCGCCATTTTAGCTCCTGCTGAATAAACCCATTTTGGAGTCATTTCGCCAGGTGCATTGGAGTAGAATGAATGCCTGGCATTTTTATTAAAATGATGATAGGCAATGCCTGCAAAAAAATTGTTCTCCGGGTCCTGGCCCATTTGGGTATTAAAGCTGATTCCGGCGGTACCGTCGAAATAGGAATAAGATGGTGTTGTAAGATTTTCCCCGTTTGAAAGATTGCCGTTATAAGTAGTTCCATCAAACTGGCTGTTGGTAGTTACCTTGCTCATATCAAACCTGCGTTGCACCATGCCTCCCATGAAGCCTAACGAGAGGTACATGTTTTTTTCTGCGCTTAATGATTTGTGGTAGTTTAGCGTAGGTAAAATGTGGGTTGAAGTAAGTGCTATTGTTCCTGCTTTATCGTATAATATTTGTCCGCCAATAGTTACAAAATCTTCGCTTTTACCTACAGCGAGTTTAAATTCTCCATTAATAGAAGTTGTTTGATATGGCACGGTTACACTTTGCCATTGGGTTCGATAAACAGTCTGTAAACGTAGATCGCCGGAAAATAGTCCCGCCAATGCAGGATTGCGTAAAAGCGGTGCTTCAAAAAATTGTGAAAAATGAATGTCTTGTGCAGATCCCGGTAAGGAGAGGATCATTAATATGCAACACAAAACAATGTGTACATAGGTTTTCATGTGTTTGGATTTAGTTGAACCGCGATGTCATTTTCCTCTTTTATGAAACGCCTGTACCTGATAATTATTTCATAAAAGCGGGTTTCTTTTCCCTTAATTTATCAGCGTAGAAAACCTGCTACACGAGGTGTGGCTACCTGTTTAAAAAACGGATTGTAACACAGGAAGGTTTTTGGAAAGGAGCTGGCTATTAATGCAATGGATCCCCATATTGAAATACACCCATTGGCTAAGAAAAACAAAAGCCGGCTCCCCAGCCGGCTTCGTTACAATTAATAAAAACAAAATACTTATCGTATTAACGCTACATTTCCTTTGTACGTTAATATGCTATAGTTATCGCAAATAATATCTATCATGTAAACAAATACATCTGCTCCCAATTTTACTCCTTTATAAGTGCCGTCCCAGCCAAAAGCGGGATCATTTGCATTGAAACTACTTTTTTCAAATATCATTTCACCCCAGCGGTTGAACAGGCGAAGCGATTTGATTTTAAGCAAACCATTCCCTCTTGGATAAAAAATATCATTGGCCCCATCTCCGTTGGGTGAAAATGTGTTGGGGATAAATACATTGGCCCCATCGCACAGTACAAATACCGTAACTATATCTTTTGCCAAACAACCTCCTTTGTTCTTTACTTCAACTGTATATTCTGTATTCTGATTGGGTTTGATGGATATGGCGGGATAGTTATTTCTGAACACACTACCCGTAGGTGACCATATTACCTCAGTAACATCCGGTGAAATTACCGGTACCAGGTCAAGTGTTTGTCCTACGTTGATAGTTTTGTCGGTACCAGCATTTACAGTTGGTACAGGGTACACTTTTACGGGTACAGAGCCGGTATCTTTAAAGCATCCGCGGTTGTCAGTTCCTATTACGCGGTAGGTAGTGGTCGTATCCGGGCTTCCGATGGGCAATGCGATATTGGCGTTATTTAAAGTTGCCGCGGGCGACCATTGAAACCTGTCTGCTCCGCTTGCAAAAAGCTTTACTGTCTGACCCTTGCACAGGGTATCTGCATTGC
>JANPIJ010000232.1:0-22036 GCA_031424955.1 Ferruginibacter sp.
GTGCACTGCTATTTACCGATAATGAGCATTCTTATTTACCGAGACTGTGTATTGCTATTTACCGAAGTTGTGCAGTGCTATTTGCCAAAAGGTGTGTACTCTTAATTGCCAAATGTTGTGCATTGTTATTTACCGATCACAGCAGATTGCGCCATACGATAATTCGATTTCTCCCATGTGATTCGAAAGTGTAATTATCATTTTTTAAAGGAGGTTTTGGGAAAAATAGAACTACTGTTTTTCATTAGTAAATCTTCAAAATATCATTTAATAGACTGAATTAGTAGTTCAAGGCTATTTTTATTATTAACAATTTGACCTACTAACTAATTTAGTATTATATTTGAAATGCAATAGACTTCAACGTCAGCGGGATTCAGAAAATAGGAATTCTATCAAATAATTCAAAGTTGTTCACATTCAATTTTATGTATGCAATCGTAGATATAGAAACAACCGGTGGATATGCTTCGGCATACGGTATCACCGAAATAGCCATTTATATTCACAATGGTAAAAAAGTGGTGAAGCATTTTGAAACACTCATCAATCCTCAACAAAGCATACCCCGCTACATTACCGCATTAACCGGTATTGATAATTCGATGGTGGCGAGTGCACCGGCTTTTGATGAAGTGGCTGAAACAATTTATGATCTATTGAACGATCACATCTTTATTGCGCACAATGTAAACTTCGATTATTCTTTTATAAAACATCATTTAAAAGCTGCGGGCTTTGAGTTAACAGCGAAAAAATTATGTACCGTTCGCCTCGGGCGAAAAGTATTTCCCGGCCTGCCTTCGTACAGCCTGGGTAATCTTTGCCGCTCACTGGAATTACCCATCGAAAACAGGCATCGGGCAGGCGGCGATGCAAAAGCTACCGTACAGTTATTTGAACATTACCTGGCCAACGGCGCCGATCTGCATATAGACCAGATGCTAAAAAAATCTTCCGGTGAACAATGGCTGCCCTTGCATCTAACCAAATCAGATATACTGCATCTTCCTTCCGGGCCCGGCGTGTATTATTTTCACGATATCAAGGATAAAATTATTTATGTAGGAAAGGCTATCAATATCAGGAAAAGGGTCAGCAGTCATTTTACACACAATGATGCCGACAGAAAGCGGCAGAATTTTTTACGTACCATTTGTAAGGTAAGTTTTAAAGAATGTGCCACCGAACTGGAGGCGATTGTATTGGAAAGTACCGAGATAAAAAGGTTGTGGCCAAAATATAATTATAGCCAGAAGCAGCCGGCGCAAAAGTTTGCCCTGTATATGTTTGAAGATAACCGCGGCTATACCAGGCTGGCCATTGATAAGAAGAAAAAAAATATTCCGCAGTTATACAGTTTTAATTTATTGCACGAAGGGTTAGTGATGCTGAATAAAATGGTGGAAGAATTTGAGCTGCATAAAAAATTATGTTTTATTGATAAAACTCCTTTTACCGAAGACGAATATGCCTCCCTTGAAACACCCGCTGACTATAACGAAAAAATAAAAAAAGCGATCAATGCGTTGGAAATCCAGTTGCCCACGTTTGCTGTTATGGATAACGGGTTAAAAAAAGAAGAGAAGCTTTGCCTGCTGATAGAAAGAGGAAGTTTTTGGGGCATGGGGTATTTACCGTCCAATATTGAATTTACCTGTACCGCAGATTTAAAAAATCTGCTGGTTCCCTATGCTGATAATGATACGATTCGTAACAGCATTTATTCATTTGTAGCGCTCAATCCGGCAAAAAGGATTGCACTGGAGCATTGATAATACTGAATTATAAAAACTATACAGGATAAAGGGGCATATTGCTTTCAATATCTCTTTGTAAGAATCGAAGCACGTACCTCACTTAAGGATTCCTTGATTTAATCTTTCCTTTCTTTTGAATCTCTTTCGTACCATTTACATAGGCTATTGCGCCATGCGAATGAATTGGATGGTAAATAACGGCGAATATCTATTTTTAAAATCATGATGTGAATTCTTACAATTTTTTATGTGGAAGTACAATGCTAATTTCGCAACCCAAACAAAAAAATCATGTCCGGATTCGTACAACCAATCGCCCAAAAATTAAATATCAAATTACAGCAGGTAGAAGCTGTGTTGAGCCTGTTTGAAGAGGGCGCTACCATACCCTTTATTGCCCGTTACCGCAAGGATAAAACGGGGGCCTTGGATGAAGTGCAGATTCAGCAGATACAGGATGAAGCCAAATTTTTGAAGGAGTTTACCGAGCGTAAAACTTTTATTGAAAAGACCATTACCGAACAGGGTAAAATGACCGAAGCCCTGCAGGAAAAAATAAATAAAACCACCACTATCGCGGAGCTGGAAGATATTTATCTTCCCTACAAGCCAAAGCGCAAAACAAAGGCACAAACGGCCAGGGAAAACGGGTTGGAGCCGTTGGCCAATTTATTGCTGGCACAAGGGGAGACTGACCCCTTATCCGAAGCTTCCAAATTCATTAACGAAAAAGTAGCCGATACCGATGCTGCATTACAGGGCGCCAGGGATATCATTGCGGAATTGATAAATGAAGATGCCCAGGTAAGGGCTAAACTGCGTAAACTGTTTGAAACAGAAGCCACCCTGCAAAGTAAAGTGGTAACGGATAAAGAAACGGAAGGGATCAAGTACAAGGATTATTTCGATTTTAGTGAATTGATTTCCAAAACGCCATCACATAGAATATTGGCTGTGTTGCGTGGGTTTTTAGAAGGCTTTTTAAGGATCGCCATTTCACCTGCAGAAGAGGCTTCACTGGAAAGGGTGGAAGAACTGTACATTAAGGGGATGAACCCTTCCAGCGACCAGGTAAGAAAGGCGGTGAAAGATGCTTACCGCCGGTTATTGCAACCAAGCCTGGAAACAGAATTCAGGACAGCGCTAAAAACAAAAGCAGATGAAGATGCCATCAATGTATTTGCAGAAAATTTACGCCAGTTGTTGTTGAGTTCGCCGTTGGGCAGCAAAAGGATTTTGGCGATCGATCCGGGTTACCGTACCGGTTGCAAAGTGGTATGCCTGGATGAAAAAGGGGAGTTGCAAAAAACGGATTTGATCTTTCCACATGAACACAACAGGGTTGCTGCGGAAGAAATAAAAATTAGAAATTTAGTACAGCAATATGGCATAGAAATCTTCGCTATTGGAGATGGGACTGCAGGAAGGGAAACAGAGCAGTTCATCAAAAGGCTAAACCTCGGGTTACCGGTATTCCTGGTGAATGAGGATGGCGCATCTATTTATTCCGCTTCTGAAATTGCGCGGGAAGAATTCCCCAATGAAGATATCACGGTGCGTGGTGCAGTAAGCATTGGCAGAAGGCTAATGGACCCGCTGGCAGAATTAGTAAAGCTTGACCCAAAAAGCATTGGTGTAGGGCAGTACCAGCACGATGTAAACCAGTTCAGGTTAAAAGAAAGACTGGATGCTACCGTTATTAGTTGCGTGAATAATGTAGGTGTGAATTTGAATACAGCCAGCAAACATTTGCTAAGTTATGTGAGTGGGATTGGCAGTACCCTGGCAGACAACATCATTAAATACCGGAACGAAATTGGCAGGTTCAGCAGCCGCAAACAATTATTAAAAGTTCCCCGTTTGGGCGGAAAGGCTTATGAGCAATGTGCCGGTTTTTTGCGCATCAAGGAAGGGGATGACCTGCTGGATCAAAGTGCCGTACACCCGGAAGCTTACCCGGTGGTAGAATCCATTGCAAAGGACCTTGGCGTAGCAGTAAAGGCGCTGATTGGCCAGGAAGAACTATTGAAAAAAGTAGACGCTAAAAAATACGTTACAGAACAGGTTGGAGAGTTGACGATAAAGGATATACTCAACGAATTAAAGAAGCCGGGCCTTGATCCGCGTAGTGAAGCACAGGCATTTGAGTTTGCCAATATTTACAGCATTGATGATGTAAAAGTGGGGATGGAAGTGCCCGGGGTGGTTACCAATATCACCCGGTTTGGAGCCTTTATAGATATTGGTGTAAAGCAGGATGGGCTCGTGCATGTGTCAGAAATTTCCCATACCTATATCTCCGATCCGAATGAAGCACTGAAGCTGAACCAGAAAGTAAATGTAAAAGTGCTGGAGGTAGATACCGTACGTAAACGTATTGCATTATCCATTAAGCAAACACTGGAAGCACCGGTTAGAAAGCAATATAGCGGCAATCAACATAGCGGCCACCGGCAGGCTAGCCAACCTTCAAATACTGCTAAAAAGCCCATTGCAGAATTACCCATGAATGATGCGCTGGCTGCTTTGAAGCAAAAGTTCGGGAGGTAGGATATATTTTGTTTTCACCTGCCTGTTCACAGCCTGGTGGGCCATCCCCAAAGGGTGACTCACCAGGCTGTGAACATTACGATATTACTCCTTCCAACAATAATTCAACGAGAACTTACCAGTATTGGCCAGTATTTTTATTTTACCGATGTGATAGATTTTCTGATAATAGTTCAATAAATTTTTTCCTGTCAATCATCTCCGCACCCATGCTTTCGAGGTGGGGAGTATACACCTGGCAATCAATCAGCATTACCTGCTCTTTTCGCAACTGCTGAATGTATTTGATGAAAGCAAACTTGCTGGCATTGCTTACTTTGCTAAACATACTTTCACCAAAGAAGACGTTTCCTAATCTTACCCCATATAGGCCGCCTACCAGTTCTCCGTTTAGCCAGGCTTCTGCACTGTGCGCATGGCCGAGCTGGTGCAATTGCGTGTAGGCATTTTGGATGGCCGGTGATATCCAGGTGCCTTCCTGGTCTTTCCTTGGAGCGGCTTTACAGTTTTGGATTACGGGTGTAAATGCCCGGTTGATGGTAAATCGGAATTTGCCGTTGTTCAGGACCGTTTGCATGCTTTTACTTACTTTCAGTTTTTCGGGAAACAGTACAAACCTTGGATCGGGGCTCCACCATACAATGGGTTCCTCTTCATTGTACCAGGGAAATATACCACTTCGGTAAGCCAATAATAATCTTTCGGGGCTAAGGTTTCCGCCGATGGCCAGTATGCCGTCTCTATTCGCCGTTTCTACAGGAGGGAATATTAATTCTTCGTTCAGCAAAATCATGTTGTAAAGATAAAATTTGTTGGCAACCGGGAGGGCATTTTAATATTTGGATGTATCTGGAGTGAATTATTTAGGAATTGATGAATTGTGTATCAACGTTGTTGGTTTAAGAGTGGTTGGTGAAACACCAACCAGGGACACGAGCCGTAGCGGGTGTCCCCAGCCGCCACTTATTAGCTTAAGTCAACGAAATTGAAATTGTGTATAAATATTTTTGAAGGGCAATACCTGGTAGAAACCCACTGCGGCCGGTTTCCACAGCGATTCAACAGGTGAGGTTTGGCTATAATATGATGATATGTTATCTCCACCGGCTTTGTCGTCGTCTGTTGATATTCAAGTTATTGGGATTAACAGCTTTTATTTAACTGCAAATTTAATTTTGCAGGATGGGAACAATGGTGCATGGGGGATTTTCTACCGCTCCAATTTCCGTCTTGATTTTACTTCTGTGAAACCTGTTATAAGTTTGTTTCAGCCGTAGGATGGCACGAAATTTGAAAATCTCACGCACATATTTAAAACCAATATTCAACCATTAAAAGTTTTTTCAGTGCGGCCTCCCTTTGCGAAATATACAATGCAATTGTATCATTTAATCCAACCCATATTATGCGAATTGATAATGCAATTAAAAACAGGGCGGGCTTTATTTTAACAAAAATAGCCTTCGGATGGTTACGGCACTTTTGATTACTTAACAAGTTCAGCTAACATACCAGGATGCATCATATAAAACACTTAAATGTAGAAGAAGCGGGGCTAATAGGTGAATGGTTAATGCCATCCTTTCCACAGCACCCTATTTGGTACGGCAACGGCTGCAGCGATTTGAATGGAATTACTTTAACGCTAACATAAAAAAATAATGGCAGAAAGGTTCTTATAAAGGAAAACTTTGACCAACTATAATATATCAAAATAATTGAGGCAATGGCAAATAATCACCGTGAAGAGTTAATACCAGTTGTATTGTTTAAAGGCACTGTTTTAAGAGAGTATGTTACTATACAGGACGGGAACCGAAATATCGTGTTTACCACTAAATTTAAAGAAGCTACCGTATTTGAGCAATGGCAGGCAGATTTGAAAGCAATCAACTTTCCATCCACCAGGCTCAAAAAATTGCCATTGACAGATAATGAAAAGCAGGTTGAAGTTGATATTGATAAAGTAAAGGTGGTCAGGCAGGTGAGGGCGAGGGCCAGGGTTTCGCAGATTTCAATTGAAACAGGTATACCTGCCGCACGTTTATATAAGATATTAAAAGAGACAACTTTACCAAATCAATATGATTACGAATTGCTGAAGAAATTCAATGATCAGCCATAAATCCACTATTGACCATATAGCGTGAATAAAGCCATTGACTATGCCCGGTGCTTTGTATAGGTATGGTCTTTTGGAGTTTTTCTTAATTTTTCAAACTGGTAACCTGCCAGGACGGGCTACTCAAATAAATCTCCGCCGCGGCGGAGATTGGAGAACTTAACTCGCAATCACTTCAATCGTAGCACCAATGCCACGGTCTGTTATCGCGTCACACATTGGTTTTAACTGTTCGTAGCTGCCTTCCTTTACGGCGTACTTTCCTTTGCTGTCGATGATGATGGCGCATTGCTCTGCCTGTTCCTGCGAATGTCCGCAAACTTCAATAAGGGTTTCTATCACCCATTCAAAAGTATTTACATCGTCATTCCATACAATGAGGGTACAGGTTTCTTCAATGGCGGTGATGGTATCGCCTTCTTCCTTAAATTTTGTATTGGTATGTGTAGCCATTGTGAAAAGAAGTAAAATTAAGCTGATTTTTTAAAGCAAATGTAAGGGAAAGCAACATTTTAAGGATTATCCTTGTCATTCATATATCAAAATGCAGGGTTTAGCGTTTATGCATTTACCTGAGGATTCAAATATGCTTCGATTAACCAAAAAAAAGAAGGAACTAACTGCACCACCCCCTAAACACCAGGCGGTTGTATTGCCTATCCATTCGCCCAATCGCAGCCTTGATTTTTTGGTGGAACTCATTGATACCATCCGGCCGGCCAATCCAAAAGATATCCAACTGGCAGAATTGCAGTTTAAGGCTTTACTCTACCAGGTTAGCCAGGATAAAACATCCCTTTTTGGCTTGCGAAAGGCACTCCTGTCGCAGTTTTTAAAAACGAATATTGTAATTGCCCTGACTGAAAATGGCATAGTGAGTAGCCGTGGACTGGTGCAGGAATTATTGGGTAAAATAAAACATAAAATTCTTCCCGAATTACAGGCTCCGGATAACTTTTTATATGTGATTGATAAAATATTTTATAAAAAAACGGATCATATTTGGGTAGAAGGAATTGACAAGGAATTGTGGATTCAGTTTTTTGAAGGATTGGGCATACAAATTAATTTAACAGAGCCTGCACTCATCGGCCAGTTGCAGCAGGCTTTGCAATTGTTGAGTTATCGGATTACCACGCTTGGCCTTGAAAAAGAAATCACCCAGCGATACGAGAACCCGGGTGACGCTGTTTTTCCTTTTTTGGAACAAAACAGGCTGGTGATTGAATACATCTACCGGAGCAAATCGGGCATGGATGAATTTTCGCAACGGATATTATTGGCAAATATTACCGAAGCGTTGCACAATTGTAATCAAAGTATTCAGTGGATAAAAGAGCAGCGCATGGTATATGGAACCAGCCTGGCACAAACATATATTCTTACCAGGTTGCAGCAGCAGATAGACCGGCAGTTTATTATTTTGGATGTGTTAGATGCGGATAGTATATTTAATACGGACCGGTTTGTGGAATATTTTAAAACGGTGGTGCATAATGAAAACCGTAAAAATTCTGTAAAAGAGTTCCTGAGTGAAAATACCAGTTACCTCGCCTACCAGATTGCCGAGCATGGAGGCAGAACAGGGGAGAAGTTTATCACCACTACCCGCAAAGAATTCTGGCGGATGTTTCAAAGCGCATTGGGAGGAGGAGTCATCATTTCTTTTATAGGAATCATCAAGAATTTATTGGGTAAAATGGGGGTGGCTCCATTCTGGCAGGGATTTTTATACAGCACCAATTATTCGCTCGGATTTATTTTAATACAGGACACCGGCTCTACCCTGGCCACCAAGCAACCAGCTTACACAGCCAATAATGTGGCCAGTTCTTTTGATGTGCAAAAAGTAGGAGAGGAACCGGATTTGAGAAACCTGGCCATCACCATCGCCAAAGTGAGCAGAACACAACTGGCATCCTTCACCGGGAATTTAATAGTGGTTTTTCCTTTAACATATTTACTGGCCTGGCTTTTTTTCAGATCAACCGGTACCATGATTGCCTCCGGTGAGTACGCAGATAAATTACTGGTGGACCAGCAGCCCTTTCATTCCCTCGCATTGTTATATGCCTGCTTTACCGGGTTCTTCTTGTTTTTAAGCGGGTTGATAGCAGGGTATGTGGAAAATTATGTTGTGTATGGAAAAATGGCAGACCGGCTCCGCGGCTTGTCGTCTTTTAAAAATAATTTCAGTGAAAAGCGCAGGTATCGCATCATCCATTACCTGGAAAACAACCTCGGCTCATTAATTGGAAATATATCATTGGGATTCTTCCTGGGTATGGCCGGTTTTTTTGGTAAAACCTTTGGTCTGCCAATTGATATCAGGCATATTACTATTTCTGCAGCCAATACCGCTATCGGTTTTTTTGGGTTGAATCACCAGGTGAGTGCAAAAGAAATATGGTACACTCTTTTTGGCGTAGGGTGTATCGGTTTTTTAAATTTTGCAGTGAGCTTTGGGCTGGCATTTTTAGTGGCAGTAAAAAGCCGTGGCATTCATTTAAAGGATTATACATCATTTGCCGGTATATTATGGCGGTACATAAAAAAATATCCCAGGGATTTTGTAAAAGCTCCATCGGAGAGAAGAGCGGAGCAGTTATCCTAAAAGGTTAAAAAAAGGTTTTAGAAAACGGCAGCCCTACCACAGATTCTCAAACCCCACATCCAACTTGATAACCTGCGCATTCGGGCAATTTCTGCGAAAGTACCAATCACAAAGCTTTCTGTTTAGCGCCGAAGAATGTTGGAGGGTGGGCCTGACATTATCACACTAATATCCACACACAGCTATCATAGCAGGCCCCGGCTGATGGATAGTAAAATTTTAATGAGGGTATATATGATACCAAAATTCAGGCCCGTTTAGAATTGTAGTACTATGTACGGTTTGCCAACCCCGGCAATGCCTGTATTGAATCCAACAACTATCGGATGAAAATATCATGCAAAAGGTTGGCAACTTGCGGCAATAATAAATGCCCCGCAAAAACTCCCGTCATGCCCGTAAATTGAATAAGGACTACCTTTAAGACTTATATCAATTTAATGGGAACATATTATCAGCTAAGTAAGGAAGACGTTTTAAATCAATTGAAATCTTCTGTTACCGGATTGAAAAACGAAGCAATTCCAGCTTTGGAGCAGGAGTATGGAGAGAATGCCTTACAGGAAGCCAAACAAAAAAGCAAATTATCTATCCTGCTTGCCCAGTTGATGGATGTGATGATCCTGATACTGATTATTGCAGCAGTAGTTTCATTTGTTGTTGGTGAGCATACCGATGCTTATGTAATTCTTGCGATCATTATTGCAAATGCCTGGATGGGCTATTCGCAGGAATATAATGCAGAAAAATCGGTTAGGATGTTGCAGAAGATGGCAGCTCAGTTTGCAACGGTGCTACGCAATAACAATCCAGCTAAAATTGGAGCAGCCAAATTGGTTCCGGGTGATATTATCTTACTGGAAGCAGGTGATGTTGTGCCTGCCGATGCAAGGCTGATTGAAGTAAGCGCTTTTAAAACTGAAGAGGCTTCTCTCACTGGTGAAAGTCACTCTGTTGAAAAGATAACGGCGCCCATTACGGCCCAGAACCACGTTCCCGGCGATCAACATAATATGATTTTTAAAGGAACACTGGTAAGCAATGGTTCGGCAAAAGCAGTGGTAACTACCATTGGCATGAAAACGGAGATCGGGAAAATCGCCGGTTTGCTGGAAGTGGAATCTCAAAAAACGCCGCTCCAAAAGCGCCTGGCAGTTTTCAGTAAGCAATTAGCCGTTATAGTCATTCTAATCTGTCTCCTGGTATTTGGTATAGGATTGTGGCGGGGAGAAGAGCCTTTTCAAATGTTTTTAACAGCACTCTCTTTGGCAGTTGCCGCCCTGCCTGAGGCGTTGCCTGCGGTGATTACGATCGCCCTTGCACAGGGAGCAGGCAGGATGGTAAAACAAAAGGCCCTGATGCGAAAATTACCTGCTGTGGAAACCCTGGGCTCCGTTACCTATATCTGTAGCGATAAAACAGGAACGCTTACACAAAACATAATGACGGTGGAAAAGATGCAGGCTGCGCCGGGTAAAGAAAATTTATTGCGCCATGCCATGATGCTGAATAATGAAGTGAGGTTTACACAGGAAGATGGATTATTGGGGGATTCCACTGAAACAGCGCTGGTGAATTATGCTTTGGAAAGCGGGCATACGAAAGAGGAGTCAGATAAGCAATTTCCGCTTTTATCAAAACTGCCTTTTGATTCAGAAAGGATGCGGATGAGTACTTTCCATCAGCATGGCGACAAGTGGATACTGTTTGTGAAAGGTGCTCCCATAAAAGTAGTGGAATCATTATCTGCAAAATATAAAGAACAGGTAGAAGGCTGGCTGAATCAAAACCGGGCATGGGCGGCAGATGGCCTGAGGGTTTTGTTTTTTGCCTATAAGGTATTTGATGAGGAGCATGTTGAAATAAAAGCCGATGCGGAAAGGGAACTTGATTTTCTTGGAATGACTGCGATGATAGATCCGCCAAGAGAAGAGGTGATAGCAGCCATTCAACAATGCAAAACGGCGGGTATCGAAACAGTGATGATCACCGGCGACCAGCCACTAACGGCTACTGCTATTGCAGAACGGTTGGGAATGATTGAAGCAGGGCATACCGGCGTAAAGGCGGGAACCGACCTGGAAAAATTAACACCGGAATCATTCAGCGAGGCTGTAAAAAATACCACCGTTTATGCCAGGGGATCTCCCGAACAAAAGTTGAATATTGTAAAAGTCTTACAAGCTAACGGCGAATTTGTGGCTATGACAGGAGATGGAGTGAATGATGCGCCATCGTTGAAACAGGCGGATATTGGCATTGCAATGGGTATCACGGGCACGGATGTATCAAAGGAAGCTGCGGATATGATTTTGCTGGATGACAATTTTGCTACCATTGTAAAAGCGGTAAAAGAAGGCAGAAGGATTTATGAGAATATCCGGAAATTTATTTTGTATGTGTTGTCCTGTAACCTGGGCGAAATACTGATTATTTTCCTGGCGCCCATCATTGGTTTCGCTATGCCACTGCTTCCCATCCATATACTTTGGATAAACCTGGTAACAGATGGATTGCCTGGCCTTGCACTGGTAGGTGAACCTGCCGAAAAAGATATCATGAACCTGCCTCCGCGGCCCCCAAAAGAAAATTTGTTTGCCGGTGGACTGATCACTAAAATATTACTCACGGGTACCACACTTACCATCGCAACCCTTGTCGTGCAGTGGTGGGCGGTAAACCAGGGGTACAATGTTAAAACGCAGCAAACGATGGTGTTTACAACATTATGTTTTGTGCAGTTGGGGAATGCCCTTTCGGTTCGATCGGCTTATCATACTATGTTTTCAAGAGAAATATTTGCGAACAGGGCTATGTGGGGAGCAATTGTACTTACGATTGCATTACAACTATTACTCGTGTATGTTCCATTTTTACAAACTGTATTTAAAACAACGGCCCTGACCGGGGATATGATGGCCATTATTTTGGCGGTAACTGTCGGTTGTGTACTTTGTATTGAGGGCTTAAAGTTTCTTACAAAAAGAAAAAAATAAATTAAGAATATGAGGTACAGTGCAGTAGATAAGGATACCTGGAAATCCGGCAAGTCAATTTCATTTTAAACATTCAATGGCTGTTGTAAAAAAATACCGGAAATAAAGGATAAAAAATTTTGCAGAAATAATTATCCCCCTATCTTTGCAGTCCGAAATAAAAAAAGGGAGTTTAGCTCAGCTGGTTCAGAGCATCTGCCTTACAAGCAGAGGGTCGGCGGTTCGAACCCGTCAACTCCCACACTTACTGGTAAAGGGTTTCAAGAAATTGGAACCTTTTTTATTTTTAGCCATTTGCATACAATTTGCATACAAACAACATTTAATTCCATATAGGCATACAAATATATTTCTGTGACGAAGAAAAAAGTTTGATGTCTTATGAAATCATAGGTTTGATTGGAAATGCAATTATTGAACGGTCTGCAGAAAGTCACACAGTCATTTCATCTCAAATTGTACATATTCTTAAAAATCCTTCTTTGAATGTTCATGATGAATGTGTAAAAAAAAACGCCTCATTGACTCCCTGTTTAGCAAGATAATCCAATTGCAATTTCCATTGCTGTATCCTAAATATATCTGACTCCTCGTTCCCCTTATAAACGAATCGGATGAATGTGGAGGGAATGGGGAATTTCATTTGCACAAAGTTTCTGAAAGCTGGCGTATCAGTAATAACCATTCCCATATTAGCATGATGTAAGTTGTCATAAAGTCCGTCATTGACCTCCTTGTTAATGAACCATTCAGGGTTCCGTAATTCTACAAAGTATTTAAATTGTCCTTTTGGTGATGAATGCGAGGGCAAATAATAATTTTTTCATGTTGACTATTTTTTTTTGCAATCGTGTTTTATTATTTAAATAGAAGTGGCGCCATTTGATAAAGGCTGCGACGCCATGTTTGAAACTCATGTGCCGTGCCCGGAGAAACATAAGTACCAACATTGTAACCGGCTGCTTTTAAATCAGATTCAACTTTGGGAAGAGCTTCAGCCCCACGTGTTTCTTTACTACCATAGGTTATAAATATAAACTTCGGCTTCATTTTACCTTCTAATTCTGCCGGGGTATAGTTACCACCACTTAATAAACCCCAGTAACCAAAAACTTCCGGTTTGGCTAAAGTGATCACTTTTGTTTCTGCAGCCCCCATTGAAAGACCTGCCATAGCACGGCCATCTCTTTTGGATATTGTCCGGAAATGAGCATCAACATATGGTACCAGCTCATCAACCAAAACAGCCTGGAAGCCATTATTGGCAATCATAGCGGCCATGCCGCCACCAGGAGGAGCCGGTTGGTTCGTTCCACCTGCCACCGGGGTAGTACCAGCAGCAGGAGGGGTAGGAGGACGAGGGCCACCAGGTCTGCCACCAGTATTGGTCATACCATAGGTCATTACAACAATAAAAGGTTTTATTCTACCTTCTGCGATCATATTATCCATAATCAGGTTAGCACGGCCCTGAATACCCCATGAAGTCTCATTTTCACCCCAACCATGTTGCAGGTACAACACCGGGTAGTTGGTTTTGCCTTTTTCATAACCCGGGGGAGTGTAAACAAATGCAACCCGTGATGTGTTTGTACTTTTTGATGGAAATAATATTTGTTGCATATTTCCGTGCTGAACATCTTTAAGTGCATAAAAATCCTGGTCCTTCGCAGGTATTTCAATGCCGCTTTCCCAACGTTGTGATCCATAGAAAAATCCTGTTCCGGGATCATTAAAAGTTGCGCCATCTACGTTAATGCGATAGTAGTGAAATCCTTCATCCATTGGCCCTGCAGTAGTGCCAATAAAATAACCATTATCCGCTTTGGCTAGCTTTGTTCCTCCCTGGCCACCAAGGCCAAGACTTACCCGAACACTGTCAGCATTTGGCGCATGAATTCTAAACCTCGCATACCCCTGGGAATTTACCTGTGGATATTGCTGAAACGGCTGGTTAAAGGCAGAAGGCTTAAAATCCTCTACTACTGTTTGTGCTAAACAGGTGCTGCTGGCAATTATTGTGGCCATAGCAATAGCGAATGCTTTCATTTTCATTTTTATATTTTTTAATTTTTGTGATTTATATTTTTTCGGTTTAATAAAAACGCTCTCCTGTTTTATTTAAATATTTCCTGCAATGTTGTAGCCAGGTATTGTTTGCAATTCATCCAGGTATGCCCGCCGGGAACGATATATGGCTTAACCCGAATTTTCTTTTCAGCAAACATGGCCAGGTTTTTTTGTACGCTTTCATATAAAAAATCTTCGGTGCCAACACTGATCGTAAACAACTTTAATTGTTGATTCATTTTAGCTGCATCGGGTGCCCAGTCAGTAAAATTTTTCTGAAATTCTTCAGTGGCGGTATAAGGCGCATAAGAACATACATAGGCAAACATATCAGGATTGGTTAAACCGATATTTAATGTTTGTCCGCCACCTACCGAAAAGCCAGCCACCGCCCGATTTTTAATTTCTGTCAATACCCGGTAATTGGATTCTATAAACGGTATAATATCTTTGACGACATCTTTTGTAAAATCCGGCATAGGTTTGGGCCTTACATTTCCATAAGGCATTACAATAATCATGGGAGTAGCCAAACCTTTTGCAATCAGGTTGTCTGCAATGAAATTAGCATGACCAACTTTAGTCCAGGTTTCTTCCGTATCAGAACCGCCATGAATTAAATACAACACAGGATACTTCTTTTTCGCAGAAGCATCATAACCTGGTGGGGTGTACACAAGCAACTGTCGTGCGGTGCCCAGTGTGGCTGATTTGTAATACCGGTAACTTATTTTTCCGTGAGGTACATTTTGCAAAGCATGAATCAGTGGTTGATCGCCGGGTATATCCACTATGCTGCGTTTAAATCTTTCATTGGCAAAAATATAGCTGTTATTGGGATCGGCCAGTTCAACACTATCCACCATAAAACTGTAAGGATAAATATCGGGTTTTACCGGCGGCACGGTAACGCTCCAGATGCCGGAAGTATCGCTCGCCATCATAACCGGACTTTTCAAAAATTCTCCTTTTAATATTACCTGTTTGGCATTGCGTGAATAATAACGGAAAGTAATGCTGTGGTCGGTATTTACTTCCGGTGAGTTAAGGGAGGGTGCTCTTTGGGCATTGGCTGCAATACTAACCAGGATGAGTACTATCAATGTATAAATTTTTTCTTTCATCGTAAATACTTATTTGATAAAAAGGTGTTTTAATTATTTATTTTTTGCCTGATCTAATGTATTCATAAGATTAAAGACAAGGTCTGCATATAGTTTTTATAATAATTTAGAGCTCATTTACTTCTTTGCAAAGAAGTAACAAGAAAAATCAAGGCTGCGAAAAAAAAAGCTAAAAATTTATATGATGTCTAAAATGAAATTAAGTCCGGTCATTTGAATATTACCAGGCATTGGTGCGACTTACAAGCTAATAACAAGGCCATACTTCAGTAACATTATTTCATTTAATTCATTTCTATTTATTTTTTGTTTGATTCATTGAACCTCCTTCGTCGGTTTGTTAACGCCATCATATAAATTTTCTTAACGCAATTTTTTCCGAGGCCGTTGCAACAGTCTTAACGACAGTGCATAAATTGGCAGTACCCGCTTTACTTCTCGAAGGATGTACCTAGTCCTATAAATTCATTTTCGCTTCCAAGGCTTATTGCTTCTTTTGAAGGAAAATCAATTGGTACCTGGTAAGTTACTTTACCGGTTGCCAGCCATTCGGCAGCCCTGATCATGGTTGTTTGAAAACCTATGCAGCGATACGCAGGCGGATAAATTTCACCCTGCCAAAGATGCCCCATACTTGAGTTGTAAACACGTCCTTTGCCATAGCTAACCACCCATTCTACCGGCCAGTTTCTTTGTGTGGCAGAACTGTCAAATGCATAAGACAACACCGTAATTTTTTCAGCAGTTCCTCTCGGGTAATTATATACTTCTGTATTGGCAGTTTGCCACTGATCAGGATAACCTTTGTTAATGGGATGTTGATTCAGTACCTGGATGACGGCATTGAACCTGTTACCATGGCCGGTACCTTTTCCTTCGTTTGGCGGTATACGAACGATGTTTTTTGCCCCATCAATCTCCAGCGCATAACCTGTGGAACTTGGCCGCCAGCCCAGGCCAATCATCTTGTCATATTCCCGCCAGTGAGCGAATGCATTATTACCCGAATGAAGTATATACAGACCTCCGCCCGCCTGCACATATTTCTCCAGTGCCTGTTCTGCCATTACCGGCCAACGCAATGATGTGTTTTGAATATTATTCGTATTCTGAATAACAACCTCATACTTTTTAAAATCAGGATTCCATACTGACCTTTCACTGCTATCAGCAGGGATGGTAGAAACCGCTACGCTAAACCGTCCCGATTTTTCCAATATCCATTTTGTTACGGCTGTGGTTTGTTTCCAGTCATGGTTACTAAATCCATCAATAATTAAAACACTGATCACTGGTTGTTTTTGTGCATACAAATTCATCCCGGTAAAAAATATGGAGCCGGAAAGCATTACACAAAATTGTACAGCAAACAGTATCTTCATTTGATTTATATGCCTACTTTATTTAAAGATTAATTGTGCAGTTTCGTTCACGTAATTTTTTACATTCATCCAGGTATGTCCGCCACCGGTGATCAGCGATTTGTGGTGGATGTTTTTTGATTGTAAGAAATCGATAAACTCAACGGTGGATTTGTATAAAAAATCTTCACTGCCCACACTTACCCAAAGGAGTTTCAAATCTTTGTTGGTTTTGCCGGGGTTTTCATACATATTTTTAAAACTGCTTTCCATTTCAGGTGTAGATAAGTAGGCGCTGTAACAGCAAATCCAGGCAAACTTGTCCATGTTACCAAATGCGGTACGCAATGTTTGACCACCACCTCTCGAAAAACCCCCGATGGCCCTGTTCTCCCGGTTACTGATACAGCGGTAATTTTTTTCGATGTACGGAATAATTTTTGAGACCATATCTGTTTCAAAAAGTTTTGCTCTTTTTATCGCATCCTCCCCATCCCTTGATATCATGTCTGCAGGTTTTGGATCGCCTTTCTGTTCTGCTATCCGTGCCATTGGATTTCCATAAGGCATCACAATTATCATTGGCACCGCTTTATTTTCAGCCACCAGGTTATCCAAAATAAAGTTGGTACGGCCTACTTTAAAAAATGTTTCTTCTGTATCGGTGGTACCACTTATTAAATAAAGCACCGGGTATTTTTTGGTTGGATTTTTATCATAGCCCGGCGGAGTATATACAACCAATGAACCGGTTGAACCTTCAACTGAAGGATAATATTCATAAGTAACAGTACCATGCGGTACATCCTGCATTGCATGAACCAGGGCATTATCGCCGGGGATATCAACAAGACTGGCTTTAAAACGTTCATTGGGGAAAAAGGAGACATTGGCCGGATCCATTACGGTTACTCCGTCTGCAACAAAACTATATGGATAAATATCAGGTTTTACCGGGCCAACAGTTACACTCCAGGTGCCAATTGAATCTTTCGTCATAGGCACCTGGGCTGCTCCAAACTGGCCGCCACCAAGGAGTACTTGTTTAGCAGAAGGCGCCAGGTAACGAAATGTTACTGTTTTATTTGTATGCACCTGTGGCGAAATAATTAAAGGGCCTCTTGGCGGTTGAGCAGTTGCAAAGTTGCCGGCCAGCAACAACCATATGATAAAAAATAAAAAGGTCAGTTGATGCTTATACATTATAATAATGATTTGAGTTATTGATTTATAATTTGTTTAAAGGCATACTTCAATTGTATAGTTGTGGATATACTTTCCATTATTTAAATAATTTTTGTGCAATTGTGGAGAGGTATAATTTACAATTCATCCAGGTATGCCCGCCATCTGATATAAATGTTTCATGTTTTATTTTCTTTTCATCCAATACTTTGAGGTAATCAGTGATAACGGGGTATAATCCATCTTCCCTGCCTACTCCTATCCAGAACAGTTTTAATCGCTGGTTGGTAAGGGAAGGGTTTTCAAATGGCACAGCATTGTTTCTTTCAAACTCTGGTTTTAGCATACCAGGTGCAAAGCCACATACCCAGCTAAACAAATCAGGATTGTTTAAACCAACGTATAAACTTGTACCACCGCCACCGGAGAATCCTGCAATGGCACGGCTATTTTTGTTGTTATTGGTTCTGTAATTTTTTTCTACGAAAGGAAAGAGGTTGTCTAAAAAATCTTTTTGAATCTCCTGCAGATTATCCCAGTTCCTGAGACTGCCTGACGATTTGCTGATTGCAGGATAAGCTCTGCCATAGGGCATTACTATGATCATCGGCTTTGATTTGCCTTGCGCAATCAGGTTATCCAAAATAATATTAGCCCTTCCTACTTTAGTCCATGTTTCTTCTGTATCTGTTGTACCATGTAATAAATAGAGAACAGGGTATTTTGTTTTTGTATCCATTTCATAACCCGGCGGTGTATAAATCAATACAGTTCTTGTACCTAGCGCTGCTGAAAAATAGTACCGCCAGGAAAGGGTACCATGTGGTATATTTTGTATCGAATGCACCAAAGGAGTACCGCCATCAATTTCCACTAAACTATTCTGAAACCCTTCATTAGGGAAAATAGCAGTGTTGCGTGGATCTGCAACGGGTACACCATCCACTAAAAAATTGTACGGATATATATCAGGTTTTACTGGCCCAACCGTTACACTCCATACACCTGTTGTATCTTTTATCATGGGTACCTGTGCAGCCCCAAACTGGCCGCCATCCAATTTTACTTCCCTGGCTGACCGTGACAGAAAACGAAAGGTGACTTTTTTATCAGCATTCACCTGTGGTGATATTACCAATGGGCCCCGGGGTAGCTGGCTGATTGCCGTAAATGAATGAACGAATATTCCCAAAGTGAGTACGAGCCGCAATAATAATTTGTTAGTCATTTGATATCGTTGATAATTGATTAATTATTTTATTGCCAATACAATTACAGAACTCCTGTTTCTTTGCAAATTAAAACCGTTGCTTTAAATTCGCCGCGGCGGATTAATTTGAATAGCCCAGGGTGCAACCCCGGGATGACATGTTTCGTTTTTAACAATCCGCCGCGGCGGATTGAATCATTGCATTTATCATATATTCAACCTCGTCGGGGTTGCTAAAGCCTTTTATGCGTTACCATGGGTTTCACCCACGGCTACTCACATTCAAGCCCTTCGGGCTTTTGCGCAGGGATTTAATTTGCGAATCTCACCAATTTCTAATACGTGTTTACTAGCATGGGTGAGGATTTCTGAATTTACCAAATCAGGATTAGGTAAAAGGCGCTAACAGGCATCGGTTGCGAACGTTTCACCTAATCGGATACTTTTTGAAGTCCCAGATTTCTTCATTCGGTTTCCCGGCAATTTGGTTGTATGCTTAAAAAATATGATTATAGTATAGCATCCAAAAGCAGCACCCCAAGCAGTCCGATAATAGAAATGGTTGTCTCCATCACTGTCCATGACAGAAAGGTTTGCATTAGGGAGAGGTTGAAAAATTCTTTGAACATCCAAAAGCCGGAATCATTTACATGCGAACCAAAAACACTTCCTGCACCTACCGCCAGTACCATTAGTTCCGGTGATACAACCCCTGATACAACCAGCGGCGTAACTACACCAGCCGCAGTAATTCCTGCTACCGTTGCAGAGCCGATAGCAACTCTTAGGAAGGCAGTTATCACCCACGCAAAAATTAACGGTGGCATTTGCCATTTTTCACTGAATGACGCAATATATTTATCCGTGCCGCTATCCTGTAATACCTGTTTGAAAATACCACCGGCAGTAATTATCAGCAGGATAACGGCGATTCCGGAAATGGCATCGTTCAGCCATTTCATAGTCGTCTCCATGGATTTACCTGCTCTTAAACCAAAATACCAAATCGCCAGGAAAACGGATATTAACAGCGCTATTGTGGGATCACCTATAAACAGCATTATTTTTTTCAAGTCATTATCGGGCATAAAGTTGCCCGCAATCACAGCAATTGTTATTAAAATAACGGGTAGTAAACCGATCAGAAAACTTGGAAATGCCGCCGGTAATTGTTTAGCCCCACCTTCTTCTGCGGATAAAAAAAAGGATTTTATATCGACTTCGATGTGTTTCATCAAACGTCCTAATAAGGGGCCTGCAATGATCACTACAGGAATGGTGATAGCCAAACCATACATCAATGTCTTTCCCATGTCGGCATGAAAAGCGTTCGCCAGGAAAACGGGGCTGGGGTGGGGAGGCAAAAAACAATGCGTTGTTGATAATGATGCGGCCATTGGGATGGCAACATATAATAAAGGGAGTTTTGCCTTGCTTGCGATAGAGAATACCAATGGAACCAATATTACAAACCCGGCATTATAGTATAAAGGCAGACCAATTAAAAAGCCTGTGAGCAAAACAGCCCACTGGATATTTTTTTGTCCAAACCCATTGATCAGTGTAAGTGAAATCTTTTCAGCAGCGCCACCGGTTTCCAGCACTTTCCCCAATATTGCCCCCAGGCAAATGATGAGGGCAAGCCCGCCTAAAGTATTCCCTACACCTTTCTCCAATGATTTAATAATCTGCATGGGTTCCATGCCTAAAAAAATACCTGCAAGAATTGCAACCACCAGCAATGATAAAAAAGGACTTACTTTTTTATACGTTAGAAATATCTGTAGGCAAATTGCAAAAAATATAACAAGTAATTCCATATAGCTGTTTTATGCTGCGATTATATTATTTCATTTCCTCCGGAATATGCAGCACATTGCTTAAGGCTGATTTTGGTTGCCGGTGTCCGTTCCATAGCAGCGGATAATTGGTCCGGCGGGGAATTGGATAGTGGTTTTCTTACGCCACTACATTTACCAGTTCACCAATTTTATCAATTGCAATTGAAATTTCATCACCGCTTTGCAAAGTGAAATCATTTCCGGGTACAATGCCGGTGCCGGTCATAATCATGCAACCATTAGGGAATGAGCATTCACGGTAAACAAAGGAAGTTAACTCTTCAGGAGTTCGTTTCATCTGGCTGATCGCAATAGTATCTGTGAAAGCTTTTTCGTTATTCCTGCTAATGGTGAGGGTGATTTTGGTGTCAGATTCTATAGGGCTTTCCGTAAGCAATATACAGGGGCCAAGTGCTGCACATCCATCATAGGTTTTTGCCTGGGGAAGATATAAAGGGTTTTCTCCTTCAATACTACGGCTGCTCATATCATTGCCGATGGTATAGCCTATTATTTTCCTGGATGTAGTTACAACTAAAGTGAGTTCAGGCTCCGGCACATCCCAGGTACTGTCTTTCCTTATTCTTACAAAACCTCTATTACCCACTACACGGTGAGGTGTGCTTTTGAAAAAACATTCGGGTCTTTCCGCTTCGTACACCCTGCCATAGAAATCGCCGCCACCTGCATCTTTACTCTCTTCCTGCCTGCCGATTTTGCTGCGCAAATAAGTTACGCCACAGGCCCATAATTCCTGGTCACTGCCAATTACGGGGAGCAATTCATCCACCAGGCTGCTATCTTCCGCAGTTGCATTTGCAATGAGTTCTTTTGCAGTTTGCATAGCATTATCATCGTTAATCAGCTTTTCCCAGTTTGCATTAACCGCATAAAAATTGCCATTTGCTTCAATTACAGTTCCATTTTTTGTGTTGTATAGTTTCATTGTTTACTTTTTCGTGTTATTTAATACCTGGATATTATTGCTGATATGCCGACCGTAGCTGGCGAACTTTTTAATCTCCGGGAAATATATTACGCAAGGGATCAATTCGTGATTTTATTTTAGAATTAGGTAAAATATTCGCAAACCTAAGCTGAGAATGGTTTAGCCTTCATTTTAATTTTTTTCTTGATAAAAAAAAGAAACAAAAAAAATCAATCCGCCGCGGCGGATAAAATCAAGGAACTCGCCGCCAGTAG
>JANPIJ010000233.1:0-24234 GCA_031424955.1 Ferruginibacter sp.
TGGGCATTTAGGACGAAAATCAGACGGCCCACCAGGATTAAAAACTGTATGGCTGGGCTATCAAAGAATATGTGATGCAGCCAGTGTTTATGAGATCATGACCCCTTCCTAAATTTGGGTAATGGGTAGCCGAGGGAGAGGAGGAAGGGAGGTGAGGTATATCGGGAGTTTAAAAGAAAAAACAATTCACTAAATTACCCTTCGTATTGATTTAATCTTCGGCACTATGACAACTTTATTAAATTAACTATGAAGCATCTCGTGATTTTATTTTTACTGGCGCCCTGGATGCTTACAGCGCAAACAACCTATGATGTTGTTATAAAAAACGGCAGGCTGATTGACGGTACCGGCAATGGATGGTTTTATGCGGACATAGCTGTAAAGGACGGCAGGATTATGCTCGTGCAAAAGCATATTAATGCCTCCGCAAAAAAGACCATTGATGCAACCGGCCTGGTAGTTTCACCCGGCTTTATTGACGTGCATACCCATATTGAAGGCGACGAACTGAAAACGCCAACGGCAGATAATTTCATTTATGACGGGGTTACCACGGTTATAGCTGGTAACTGTGGCGCTTCCAATATTAACATGGGCAAATATTTCACGTGGATTGATTCTCTGCAACTATCCGTGAATGTTGCTTCGCTGATCGGCCACAATGATGTTCGGAAAACAGTAATGGGCCGGGCCAAACGGGATGCCACCGAAACGGAATTGATCCAGATGGAAGAACTGGTTGTAAAGGCTATGCAGGATGGCGCAGTCGGTTTATCTACCGGGCTGATCTATATACCGGGCACCTATTCCAAAACGGAGGAAGTGGTGCGGCTTGCGAAAGCGGCTGCAAAATACAATGGCGTGTATGCCACGCACATGCGGGATGAAGGCGATAGTGTAACCCAGGCCATTGAAGAAGCATTGCATATTGGCAGGGAAGCCGGCATGCCGGTAGAGATTTCTCATTTTAAACTGAGCGGACAGCAAAACTGGGGGCGCAGTAAAGAAACAATCTTTATGATTGCAGAAGCCAGGAAGCAGGGGCTCGATGTAACCATTGACCAATATCCCTACACGGCCAGCAGCACTTCCCTGAGTACATTGATACCAGACGATATTTTAGCAGACGGGCAGGATTCCATCAATGCAAGACTAAACCGGCCGGAAATAAGGCAGCAGGTAATAGAAAAGATGCTTCGGAAATTAAAGAACCGGAAACTGAAACATTTCAGCTATGCCGTGGTAGCATATTATAAGGCAGACACTACCCTGAATGGAAAAAGTATTGAAGCCATCAACCTGCTGAAAGGCAGAAAACACAAGGCCCGGGAAGAGGCCATTACCATACTGGAAATGATGCAGCAGGGCGGCGCCGGCATGGTATTTCACGGTATGGGTGAGGAAGATGTAAAACGGATCATGCAATATCCCTTTAATATGTTTGCCTCCGATGCCAGCATCAGGGCTTACCGGCAGGGAGCGCCACATCCACGGGGATATGGAACCAATGCCCGGGTGCTTGCAAAATATGTTAGGGAAGAGCACGTTATAACCCTGGAAGAGGCCATTCGCAGGATGACCTCGCTGCCGGCACAAAAATTTCAGTTGAAGGACCGCGGCATGTTGAAAGAAGGGCTTGCTGCCGATATCGTGGTTTTTAATGAACAGGAAGTGGCGGATCTTTCCACTTTTGAGCAGCCGCATCAATACTCCAAAGGATTTATGTATGTATTGGTAAACGGGCAGTTGGTGGTAGATGCGGCCAAACATACCGGGGTAAGAAGTGGCCGCCCGTTGCGGGGAACAGGTTATCAAAATAAATGAAATGATTAGTTGGTATATATTTTGCCTCACTTGAATATAATCCGGCTTTACTCGTTCATTAATCAGTTAAATGGGATATTGGCCAACAGGTAATGACAATGGGTATTAAATTTTACCCGAAATAATTTTAGCCATATTTAATTTAACCTATCCTTAAAATTCAATATCTATTAATGGGACTTTTTGACAAAATATTCGGCTCGAAAAAAAACAATACCCATTGGGAAGAAACCAAATTATCAGGTGATGCCTATCCTGCAAATTCCATTTCAATACTGAGGATGAAAACCAAAGCCGGCAAATCTGCTACCGGTTGGGTAAACAAAACGTATAACCAGTATATTTATAAAGAATTTTGTCCCTGGCATTTCTTAATAACGATTAACCTGGACGACAGCATCGTAATCAACAATCCTGATCTTGACATGAGCGCCATTCAATCTTTTTTTGTGGACGGGTTACGAAAAGCAGGTATTGCTCATATTGTGGCACGCATGGTAACCGATGATGGGATGAACATTGACATGTATGTAGAAAATGACCAACTGGCAAAGGAATACCTGGATAAAAATATTGCCGACCCCGCCCGGCTGGTATCCTTTAAATATGAAGTTACCAAAGATCCAACATGGGAAGCGGTCGATCATCTGATGAATCAGTGATTTTTATAATTTCGCAATTTAAAAATACATTCCCCCGGTTGCGTCTAAAACCCCGCCTACCCTCCTTTGCCTACCCGGTTGCATCATAAAAAAAATATTGGTCACCAATTTTTGTGTTATTACTTTTATCTTCATTTAAACGAATGCTGTGATAAACATAAGTTGGCCACCTTTTATTTTAAAGTATGAATGAAAAACAGCAATTTTAAAACAGCCTGATTTTTAATTCGTGTAAATCGTGCAAAAAATTCGTGTTATTATCCAGAATCATTTCACACTTAAACTAATAACGATTTATGAAGAAACAACTCCTCCTGCTATCCTTCATCACCATGCCCTTTTTAATGCTGTCTGCGCAAAAAATAATGGCGATAGCAAATCCGGAAGGCGCCGGTTTTTCAGGGCAGCGTTTGCAAAAACTGGATAAGGCTATGACCGAATGGTCACAAAAGGAATGGATGAATGGCGGTGTTGCACTCATCATGCGAAACGGTAAAATTGCTTACTATAAAGCTGCGGGATATAACGATATTGAAAGTAAAAGCCCGTTAAAAAAAGATGCAATTTTTAGGATTGCCTCCCAAACAAAAGCCATTACCAGTGTGGCCATTATGATGTTGTTTGAAGATGGAAAGCTATTGCTGGACGATGCCGTTTCAAAATATATTCCTGCATTTAAAAAGCAAACAGTGCTGGATAAGTTTACTGCAGCGGATACTAGTTATACTACAGTGCCGGCCAAAAGAGAAATCACCATCCGCGACCTGTTGACGCATACTTCCGGCCTGGGTTATGCGCAAATTGGCAGTAAGGAAGCCAATTCCATTTATGCAAAAAATGATATCACCGCCGGTATTGGTGTTACCAACAGCACTTTACTGGAAGCAATGAACCGCCTGGGCAAACTTCCATTGATGCACCAGCCTGGCGAAAAATTCACCTACGGGTTAAACACCGACCTGCTGGGCTGCCTGGTAGAAGTTATTTCGGGCAGCACGCTGAATGATTTTTTCACCAAACGTATATTTGAACCATTGGGTATGAAGGATACCTACTTTTTTGTTCCGCAGGAAAAAGCCGCCCGGCTCGTTAATCTATACCGGGAAGATTCATTGGGTCATTTACAAAAATCCGATGGCAATATGCTTAACGGCCCAACGGTTGTGAATTACCCGCTTATGAAAAGCAGCTATTATTCCGGCGGCGCCGGACTATCGTCCACTATTTATGACTATGGCGTTTTTTTACAGATGTTGCTAAATGGAGGTAAATACAACGGGCAGCAATTGCTTGCCAGAAACAGTGTAAGAATGATGACGATGAACCAGGTAGGCGACCTTAGCCTGGGTGCCGATAAATTTGGACTGGGTTTCCAGGTGATGACCGAAAGGGGCAGTGCCAGAACACCGGCCAATGAAGGTACTTATAGCTGGGGTGGCGCCTTTGCTACTTCGTACTGGGTAGATCCCAAAGAAAAACTGGTGATGCTTTTTTACCGCCAGTTGCAGGGCGGCACACATGGTGATGTAGTTGAAAAATTCAGGGCGCTTACTTACCAGGCAATCGCGGATTAAGAAATTGCCGCATCAAAAACTGATGTCGTTTAATAAACAATTCTTTTTTGACGTAAAAATAATTTCACAAATCCTTACGCATGCCATTAAATACGTATTAGAACCTGGTGAGATTCGAAATTAAATCCGCAGGCAAAAGCCCTTAGGGCTTTAATATGAGTAGCCGTGGGTAAAACCCATGGGTACGTATAAAATGTTTTAACAACCCCAACGGGGTTGAATATTCGAAGGATAAGGAGTTTCTAAATTTTACAACCCAAAAATACTTATGTATCACAGTGATATATTTTGCTAATTCATTTCTATTATAGCCACAAAAACTGGTGACGGCAATCTCTTTGACCCACATCATATTCAGACAATTGAATATCAGGCAGTATAACTCAATAAATCTTAAATTTGGTTATCAGAACATTGATATCAGAACACCTAAAGAAGTTATGTATGGAAACGAAGACTAAAAATAGTTTTAACGCGGTTGAGTTTATGCGTCAGGTGCGCAACGATTTATCGGACTTATATCATAGTGATAAAGCAATTTATCGTAATGAACTTAAGAAAGCAATGGCAAACTTCCTGGCCGAACGGAAAAAGCCAGCCGCCAGTACTGCATCGCCAAAATTGGGGCTGGACTAAGAGGAATTCAAACTCAATAAACTGAAAATAGAATTATAATCTTTAGTGATTCGAATAACCCTGCCATTCAGGCTTTTGTTTTCGTTAAACACAAATTGTTCTATTAGACAATAAAAAAATAAAAGAAAATAACGGTGGGCAAATCAAAGTTTTTAAAATTTAAATGGGAATTACAACCCTACACTGCATTTACATAACTATCAAATACAAAGGTTCAACAGAAAATAACGCAATCTTTCATTAACCCAATTATTCAAGCAACTGTTTCATTGATCACCGGCTTCTGTTTTCTGTTCCTGATTTTTTGCAGATGCCTCATGATCCTTCTTTGAGGGATATCTTCGCGGTCGTCACTCAGTAACATAGACCATGGCTTTAGTGAGTCAATCTGCGAGAAAATTACATTCAGGATAGCGATAGTGGGCAGCGCCAAAAAGATGCCCGGCAGGCCAATCAGTGTGCCGCCAATTACCACCCCTACAATGGTCATCAGTGCGTTGATCTTCACCCTCGAACCTACGATCCTGGTCATTAAGAAATTGGAATCCAAAAAGTGTATGACTTCCATACTCACAATGATCCAGATAATATCATTGAAGCTGGATGAATAACCCATGGTAACCAATACCGTAAACAGTACACCGGCAATTAACCCAATGTAGGGAACAATATTAAGCACCGCGGCAAACACACCGAGAAAGATGGCATATTTTATTCCTATCAATAACAACACCGCCGAATTACAAAAAGCCACAATGGCCATTTCCATAATCAACCCTGTCATATATTTTTGTATAATTTGTTTTGATTCTATCAATACATACTGAAGGCTTTCCTTGTGCTGGCTGCTGAAAACTGCAAACAAAAACCGCCTGATTAACTGCCGGTAACACAGTATCAGGAATGAATAAATGGCTACCAGTATAATCAGCATAATCATTTCTGAAACAGTCAAAAAAGTTTGACCGATATATTCACCGCCGGAATTCCGGACGTTTTTACTGGCATTATCAATAAATACCTTTTGCTGTGCTGAAGTAATATGCAATTTCTCCGTAACCCAGGTTTGCAAGGTGGTAATATGATCTGCCAAATGCTCTCTTATAGAAGGGATATCATTTAAAAAGCCTGCCATCTGCGATGAGAGGAAATACACTATTCCGGCTATTAATGCCAGGGCAAATATCACTGCTATCAAATTGGCAAGAACAGATGGCACATACAATTTTCTCAGCAGGCTGGTTACCGGTATCAATAAAATTGATAAGAGAATGGAAAAGTATATTGGTACCAGCACATCATGGCCCAGGTATATAAATATCCCAATTAATAAAATCATCAACAACTGGTAACTCAGTTTTTGTGGATACGATACCGTTTTATTATTATTCATTTAAGCGTTTATTAAGTGACTGGAAATACAAAGAAGTAAAATATGTGCCAGTTTTTTTTGCAAAACCAGCAGCGTGCAGCCGCTTACTGTTGGGGATATTTTTTCTCATCGCATTACTATTAGATTCGGATATGCTACCCGGTTATTATAAATGGCAGCAACGATATACACTTTAAATTTGAAACTCCCTTCAATGCCGGTTAGGTGCTTTAAAATGCCGCCCATACATTTATCTTTAAAATACAGGCCTGTTTTAAGCATGAGTTAAAAATCTACCGGCAATTAATTAAAAATCTTCATTTTTTATTTTTTATATTTAACAGGCTAATTCTTCGCACCCGGTAAAAACTAACTGCTGCTAACATAAATTGATGACCGGTCATCTTACTATTGTCTCAATTTATTTTTGGAACCCGGGAATCAGGTAATACAATTATTTGTTTAAGAATCTGACTATTCCAAACCATTTTTTCTGACCTAAAATTTACACAATGAAAAATTCGCTAAAGCCATTGGCCATGCTCCTGCTTGTGATAGGGGCGCCATTGGTGCTATGGGCCCAGTTTACCATTAAAGGAACCGTTACCGGTGCGGGGAATGAGCCACTTTCGGGTGCATCGGTAAAGCTAAAAAACAATAACAGTGCCGGCTCAACCACGGATGCCAGCGGAAAATTTTCGCTGGACATCAGCGGAAAAAAAGGTGTTATTGAGATTTCATTTATCGGCTACAAATCTCAATCGGTTACGGTAGATGCCGGGTCGAAAGAACTGGCCATTAAACTGGCAGAAAATATCAGCAGCCTCGATGAAGTAGTAGTAACCGGCCTTGGCACTTCATTAAAAAGAGCGAACCTCGCCAATGCGGTTTCTTCTGTTTCCGGCCGGGAACTGGTGGGCACCACCACCCAGGCTACCGTGGATGGTGCATTGTATGGAAAATTTACCGGGGCCAATATTTCTGCCAATTCCGGTGCACCGGGTGGCGGTATTTCGGTAAAGCTCAGGGGTATTACTTCCATCGCCGGTAATTCGCAACCGCTGTTTATTGTAGATGGTGTGTATTACGATAACTCTTCTATCAATGCAGGATTGAATGCGGTGTCAAAAGCTGCGGGCCAGGGCAGTACTACTTTCCAGGATAATCCATCCAACCGGATTGCCGACCTGGACCCCGAGGATATTGACAAGATAGAAATATTAAAGGGTGCCTCCGCCGCTGCCATTTATGGTTCAAGGGCTGCTGGCGGGGTGGTAATCGTTACTACCAAAAAAGGCAGGAGCGGCAAGCCGAAAATTGAATTGTCGCATTCCATCGGGCAGCAGTTTCAATTGCGCAAACTGGGCGGCCGAACCTGGGACGCAGCCAAGGTACAGGCCGCATTTGGATCTGCAGGTACCGCGATTTATAATGCGGGTGCCGGCAAAATATATGATTATGAAAAAGAATTGTATGGCCAAAAAGGACTGATGAATAATACCAGGCTGAGCCTGAGCGGTGGGAATGAAAGAACCACCTATTTTGCCGGCGTTACCTATAAAAACGATGAAGGTATTGTAAAACACAGCGGGTATAAAAAAACCGCCTTCCGCATCAACATTGATCAAAAGGTATTTAGCTTTTTAGACCTGTCCATGAATTATAACTATGTAGAATCGCAGGCAGACCGGGGCTTTTTTAACAACGATAATACAAGTACAACTTTAGGGGTGTCTTACGTTTCTACTCCCTGGTGGGCCAATCTTTATCCCGATGCCAATGGTAATTATCCAAATAACCCGCTGGCCCCTTCCAACTTTTTACAAACCCGGGACCTGGTAACCAACCGGGAAAAAGTGAACCGCTCATTATTGGGAAGCACTGCTACTATTAAGATATTAAAAACCGGCAAACACGATATAAAAATCATGGCCCGTGGTGGTATTGATTATTATACGCTAAATACCAATGCCATCTTTCCCAAGGAATTGCAGTTTGAAAAAGACGGGAACGGCACCAATGGCCTTTCTGCTTATGGAACTACCATTACCCGCAACTCAAACGTAAACGCCATTTTGATTTACAATTTAACCCCATCAGAAAAAACCAATTTTCGTACACAGGTAGGCCTTACCGGCGAAAACATCAACCTGAATAATGTACTAACCACCGCCACCCAGTTAATAGGAACCCAAACAAATGTAAACCAGGCTGGTGCGGTACAGGCAGAACAGGCCCGCACCATACAGCGGGACCGTGGTTTTTTTGCACAGGAAGAGGTTAACCTGAATGATATATTTATCGCAACAGCAGGTATAAGGGGCGACCGGTCGAGCCGAAACGGTGATGCCAATAAATTGTATTATTTCCCAAAAGCATCGCTGGCCATTAATGTAAGCAACCTGCCCTTCTGGAACTGGCAACAGGTAAACCAGCTAAAGCTAAGAATAGCCTATGGTGAAGCAGGAAATTTTGCTCCCTTTGGCGCTATCTATACGCCGTTGGTTCCCGCCATATTTAATGGCACTACCGGTTCACTGATCGGCATCAACCAGGGCAATGACCAACTGGAGCCGGAAAGACAAAAGGAACTGGAGTTTGGCGTTGATTTTGGTATCCTGAAAAACCGGGTAACCTTTGAAGGCACCTACTACCAAAAGACGGCAAGTAACCTTATTTTACTGGTGCAAACGCCTACTTCTTCAGGCTTTTCATTTGCTTACAAAAATGTAGCGGCTATCCGTAACCGGGGTATTGAGCTGGGACTAAATGCTTTTATAATAGATGGCAAAGCGTGGAAATGGAATATTCAAACACGTTTCTGGAAAAACAAAGCGTTGGTTACCAGGCTGGATGTACCTGCATTTAATACCGGCGCCTTTGGTGCTACTTTGGGAACCTACCGTATTCAAAAAGGAAAGAGCCCTACGCAGGTAGTGGGTATTGCCGGGCCAAATGAACCGAAAGATGCAGAATCGGGCCTTGGTGTTTTTGGTGATGCCGAGCCGGATTTCCAGTTATCTTTTACCAACAATGTAAACTGGAAAAACTTTGAATTATCCGTGCTGTCTCATTGGAAAAAAGGCGGCAGAAATATTAACCTAAGCACATTGCTGAGTGACATCTTTGGTACCTCTCCTGACTTTGACGATAAAAAACTGGATCCTACCGGCCAGGCAGCCAACGGGCCTTTCCGCCTGAATGCGCTGGGTACCACGGCGCAACCCTGGGTAGAAGATGCTTCTTACTTCAGGGTAAGAGAAATTGGGCTAAGCTATAAACTACCAGCCGATATTATTAAAGGAATATCACAGATTAAAGTAGGCTTTTCCGGACGAAACCTGTTTAATCATTTTACTTATAGCAGCTACGATCCTGAAGTTTCCAACTTTGGAACAAATGCTATTTCGAGCAATGTGGAAGTAACCCCTTTCCCCTCTTCAAAGAGTATTCATTTTAATGTATCCGCTATTTTTTAAACAGCTAAATAATAACTTATGCAACAATCATATAAAATTGCCAACCAGTTTTCCAGGCTGATGCTGATGCTAACAGCAATCGGAATATGGAGCTCCTGTAAAGTGGATCCTATCCCGGATCCCAACAACCCCGGCGCAAGCAATATCTCTGTCAACGCCACACTGGGCGAAATTCAAAACCTGGTGGATGGTACAGAATCAGGCATGAGAGATAATATGGGTTTTTATTTTGATGATGTGGGTGTTATCGGCAGGGAAATCTACCGCTATTCCACCTCTGACCCAAGATTTACTTCTGATCTTTTGGGAAAATCAAGCGCCGTATTGGATAACAATACCTTTTATATTACCAATCCCTTTGCAGCAAGGTACCGGGTAGTAAAAAATACCAATATCCTGATACAGGCCTTACAAAACACAAAGGCAACCATGACTGATAACCAGCGGAAGGCAGGTATTGCATATGCCAAAACAATCCAGGCCCACGAATTATTAATTGTTTTTAACCTGCAATATAACAATGGGATCAGGGTTGACGTAGCCGATCCGAATAAACTCGGGCCATTTTTATCAAAGGATGAATCACTGAATGCGATACAAACTTTATTGAATGATGCGAATACCAGCCTTAAAGGCAATACAGTTGCGTTCCCTTTTAAAACCAATCTTTATAACAATACCGCCAGCGAGTTTTCGAAACTTAACCGGGCACTGGCAGCAAGGGTAGCGGTGTATCGAAAAGACTGGGCACAGGCAAATACCGCACTCTCCGAATCCTTTTTAAATTTAACCGGCAACCTGTTAACCGGGGCTTATTACCTGTATTCTACGGCAGGTGGCGACCAGTTGAACCCACAATATTTTCCCCTGAATGCCAATGGCGAGGCAAGGGTGGTGCAGCCCAACTTTATACCGGAAGCGGAAACCGGCGATACAAGGCCTGCTGCAAAAACCGCCAGAAGAACGGATACCGCCTTCCAGGATGGGTTGAAGAGTGCATACGATTTGTATATCTACAAAACCAATGTGGCTCCTATTCCCATCATCCGCAATGAAGAACTGATTTTATTATACGCGGAAGCACAGGCACAAACGGCCAACCCGGTGAATGCCAAAAACGCCATCGACATTATCCGTAATGCAGCCTCCCTGCCGAATTATGCAGGCGCCACTGATCTGAACAGCTTGATTACGCAAATCTTAAGGCAGCGCCGGTATTCATTATTTGGCGAGGGCCATCGCTGGATAGATTTACGCCGGTACAACCTGCTTGGCACGCTACCCATCGACCGTGCGGGTGATGATGTGTGGACGGAGTTTCCCCGCCCGGCGAATGAATAATTTTTTTACTATTTTTATCGAAAGCCCCCTGGAACCTGGGGGCTTTTTCTTCCGCTCCGTGTCTCCCTTCCAAGTTTTTCCCAGGAATAATCCGCCACATTTGCAAAGGTCATCTCTTTCTTTCGTTGCGTGTCTCCCTCCAGGGTTTTCCCAGGCGAGTCTCTGCACAAGTTAAATTATTTAACAGCCAGCATAAGCTGTAGGACTCGCCGCATATCAGGAATAATCCGCCAAATTTGCAAAGGCCAGCTTCTTCCGCTCCGCGTCTCCCTTCTAAAGATTTCCCAGGCGAGTCTCTGCACAAGTTAAATTAATCTAACAGCCAGCATAAGTTGCAGGACTCGCCGACTGTCAGGACAGCTTTCAACTTCATTGCACAAATATCATGGGAAGATAGTTTTGACGGGAAGAATACATCACCGATACTTTTACCTGACAAAAATTAGATTATATGCCTGCTAATAGGAAGTAATAAATTTTAAAGAGCTCTATGATATGAATTTGACTATCCGTTGCTGAAGGGCTGCGAGTCCTGCGTTTATGAGAATTGTAAAGTCAGGATAAATTATGCAGAGACTCGCCTGGGAAGTTTTTAAATGAGGACCCGGAGCGCAGGAAGTCGCCTGGCACAAAGCAACTTAATAATCTTATGTCAGTACGCCAACTCTACCGAACATCATAAAAGTTGGCAACCGCTTCCACAATTTTGGATACACCCCGAAAAAATTTACGGAATACATTAATTGCTTATATTTAAACCTCCTAATAACCTAAACCCACTTTTATGAATTTCTTTGAACGCTTAAGCACCGGCTGGACAATTACTATGAATAGTTTTTCCATCCTCAAAAAAAACAAACAACTCATTATCTTTCCTGTTCTCTCCGGAATTTCTTTGGTACTGGTAATGGGCATATTTATTTTAGGTATCCTGGCACCTGTTGGCTGGGATGTGGATTACATCAATACAGATAACCAGGTAGTCAACTACGCCGTACTGTTCGGGTTTTATTTTGTCAATTATTTCATCATTGTATTCTTCAACATGGCGTTGATTCATTGCACCAAACTGTTTTTTGAAGGGGAGGAAGTAAGCCTCGCTATCGGGCTCAAATTCAGTGCAGGCAGGATCGGCGTTATTGTATCCTGGGCATTTTTTGCCGCTACCGTGGGTACCATTTTAAAAATCATCCAGGAAAATACCGGCATCGTTGGCAAAATCATTACCGGGCTACTGGGCATTGTATGGGGAGTTACTACCTTTTTTGTAGTGCCCGTTATTGCTTATGAAAATCTTGGGCCTATTGCGGCTTTCAAACGTTCTACCCAACTGATGAAGGAAAAATGGGGAGAAAGTCTTGGTTCCACCTTCAGCCTGGGATTGATAAAACTGGTCGTTTTCTTATTGGCAGCCGTACCGCTTGTTTTAATTGCGATGTATGTAAATATATTGCTGTGTGCCGGGCTGGCCATTATGACGGCCTTTGTAATATTCGCTGTTTTCAGTGCTGCTGAAACTATTTTTATCAGTTCGGTTTACCACAATATCACCGGCAATATTGACGACCATTTTAACCAGCAGGTGATTGATGGTCTTTTTGTGGTGAAGAAATAAATATCAATTGATGATTGTTTGATCCGCAAACAGCGCCAGGGAAATTTGCCAAAGTTTCACCGAAAAACACAGTTAGCCGCCATTATTACAACGACTCCAACTTATGACGCTTTACGCAAGATATATCAACGGACAAACAGAACAAGTCTACAAGGATATTTATACTTTAGGACAAGACGCATTCTTGCCTACCAATTTGCCGGACATCGAAAAAGTGCTGACAGAAACGTTTGAAAGAGTTGTTTATAATTTTGACATAATTTACTCAGAACTGAAACACATCAATTACCTTTTTAGGTCGGAGCCAAAGTATAATTTTGAGAGACCATTACATAAACCGCTATCTAACACCAATATTCTACTTGAAAAACTTGATAATGCAGTCAGGCCTTTTGGTTTTGTTCCACTTTCATTGAAATTTTTTTATAAAATTGTTGGAGGAGTGAATTTCGTTTGGGACTATAAAACAAATGTAGACTTTATGTGGGAGATGGCGGATCCAATACAAATTACAAGCCTTGATGCTGTTGTGCAAGAAGTTACTGACGAATGGTGGCAGGAATATATCCTGCCATATATTGACGATGAAAATTTTGGAAATGCTTTTTTGAATTTAGCTGCTGATTATTTGCACAAAGACAATATTAGTGGTGGACAAGCTTATACTTAAGGATATGCTTTGAGTATTGTGGTTTCCCAGGTTTAACGGCACCGGTTATAAAAAATGACTACGACACTTTTTTTGACAAAGTGAAACCGCTGCTCAAACCTATATAACGGCGGCTAACATGGGGTCATGCAATAAAACTATCACTACTCCAAAAACAATGAATATCGAAAATGACCTGCTAATTGATTATGAAGAACGGGTGACCTACAAACCCTTCATAAAAACTTTAATTACCAAAATATATACTATTCAAAATGTCATTTACTTAGCTGCCTATTTTGTGACATTGAATACGCTAAATATTGAATGGAGGACACACCTGCAATCCAAACTAAATTTCTCTGTCTTTATATTTGAAAGGATATTGCCATTCCTGGGAATTTTCTTATTCATCCGCAGGAAACAACCAGGATGGGTATTGGTTTCAATATTAAGTATTCTTGATTTGCTATTCAAAGCCTATAACTTAATCAATGTATCCAGACACCTGGATGAATACATTTCCGGTTCACTATTCCCGTTGATTTTGCAGGCTCTTGTATTTGTATTTGCATCTGTAGTACCAATATTACTTTTCACAAAATCAGTAAATGAAATATTCAAGCTAAATACCAAAATAAAATTGTCTGTTATCGGCCTGGCACTTGCAATCTTCCTTGCAGTCAGGTTTTATATGTGACGCTTCGTGACGAAATACAAATAAAAGCACGAACGCAAACAATGCAGCAATCAATTTTAATAAGAAGTTGACTCATTCTTATATATCGCTTTGAACAGGCTATTTTATTCATTTTTATTGAACGGAACAGGTTGTAAAATAACCTCCCCCGCTTTTATATTTTCAGCACTGGCTGAAATACTAACAAGTTTTGTTGCTTCAGTCGTTTTTATTAATACGGTCGCAATTCCTGCTTCGGCTACTACCGGGTTTAGTCCAATAATGGAGGCATTGCCTTTTACTTTAAACCTTATTGTATTGGTTGCGCCGGGTACCACCGTTCCGTTAGCATCAACTATTCGAGCATACACCAAAACAACATCGTCTGTGCCGGCCTGTAATTTTTTGCCGCTTTCATCAATACTTAATTTTATTCCGGCAGGCTTACCGGGTGTTTGCTGCACATGTTTCGCCACTTCTTTCCCTTTATTGTACCCGATAGCGGTTAACTTACCCGGTTCAAAATGATTGATGGCGAAGGTAAAAGGCGGGTGGGGCAATTTATTTGAAAACGGATCTTTATCAGGTTGTTGCCTGGCTATTGTTTTGCCATTCAGCAACAACTCCACTTCATCACAATTGCTAAATACTTTTACCGTTTTGGTGGCAGCATCATTCCAGTAACTGGCAATAAAGATCATGGGTTTACCAAAATCGCTTTTTGCATTCCCTGGTTCACGATACTGGCTTTGATAAAAATAAAATGAAAATTTGGGCAACCGGTTAATGTCCATTATCCCTGACGATTCGATATCCGGTGCGTATCCCCGTTTGTAATCAAATATCAGCCAGTTGGCATCGCCTGCAGGATTCCCGTTACGGTTATCGTTGTGTGATTCCTGGTAATTCAACGCCTGTTGCAATAAAGCCTTTTCGCCTGCACCACGCAACTGGCGGGAGGTTCTTTCCCCTTTCTTCAGGTCCTGGTATTCTTTTTGGTTGAAACCTGCATTTTGTGCATAGTATTCCCAGTCGCCATATTCAGCAATTAACAAAGGTCTTTTAGTGTACTTTTTCCAGTAATCCGGTGCTTTGCCATGTTGCCTTGCGGGAATGAAAACATCATATACCGCATCCAGCCAGCCACAGGTGTACACGCCTGCAAAAGGCAATTCTGTATGCACTATCTCATGCGATTGCTTCATGTAGTCCTTACTCATGTTGGTTTCATTGAGCGAGGCTTCCCACAAAATAATGGAAGGCCGGTTCCTGTCGCGGTGAATCATATCCCGGATGTCCTGTAAACTATTTTGCTGAAAATTGGCCTTACCAAAAAACTGCCATCCCGGAATAGAGTTCATCACCATAATTCCCAATTCATCACAGGCATTCAAAAACGCAGGCGCAGGCGGGTAATGGGAGCAACGCACAAAATTAAACCCGGCCGATTTTATTTTCCTCGCATCCCGGTATTGCGCCTGGTCAGAAAGCGCATAGCCGATATAGGGGTATTCCTGGTGACGGTTGGTACCCCGGATAAAAAAAGGATCGCCATTCAGGAAGAATCCGCCTGCTTCAAAACGAATGAATTTAATGCCGGTCCGGATGATTTCCTCATCCATCACTTTACCATCCTGCAAAACCTGTACACTGAGTTTATATAAGAAGGGATTATCCGGCGACCATAAAGATGGTTTGCTGATGATGAATTGCTGATCAAAGCCGGCGAAATTATTACTGGTAATTGTTTGCTGCGGGGTAATTGCCCTGGCAACCTCCCTGCCTGTTGGATCGGTTAGGATAAACTTTACCTGTGCGTGTTGATTTACCGGTTGATCATTTTGTACTTCCGTTTTAATGAGGAGGGTAGCCTGCTCATTGCTTACGTTTTCATAGTGTAACAGAACGCCTCCACCGGCTTCCCTGTTGGCGGCTACAGCATCCGTAATATGTAACTTCTCTTTTATGATGAGCCAGGCATTGCGATAAATGCCGCCGTAGTAATTAAAATCCAAATCCTTTATTGGCTTGCCGGGTGGGATGTCCCCGTTATCCTGGTTGTTAAGTTTAATGACTACGGTGTTGGCTTCGCCGGGCTTTACCTTACCGGTAATGTCAATATAAAATGGAAGATAACCACCTATATGCTTAAAGATGTGTTTTCCATTCAGGTAAATATCGGCCTCGTGCATGGCTGCATCAAACTGCAATGCAATATGCTTTTCTTTATCAGCAGCGGCAATGGTAAAATTTTTCCGGTAATAACAGGTGCCCTGCCATTGATTGTTGTTATCAATTAATTCAATACGCGGGGTGTGCGGCAATGAAATCTTTTCCCATTTGATTAACGTGTTATCTGCAAGGGATGCTGCTCCGCCAGTTGTATCCACATCTTTCACAAATTCCCATTGGCTGTTGAAAGTAGTTTTGGACTGCCGGATTTTTTGGGCATTTGCATTGGTTATAAAATAAGAGCAGATAAGCAATAACAGGAGCCGGTTTTTCATCATTGTAAAGGGATTTTAAATATTTTTTACGCCAGTTGACTTTCGAAATTAAGGAATGTACAGCTAAACTTTTAAACTGCTGTTTCATTGAGGGTAATCCAAATCCGATGACTATCGGATCATCCTGCTCCGGGTGCAGCAAAGCAGTACAATCCTGCCAAATCGCACCCGTTTTAAAAACGGGTGAGGTGCAAGGTAACTGTTAAGCGTTCTGAAACCGCATTTGGTAAACTCCTGATTAAAAAAAATTAATTCGCTTAAGCAATACAAGCGCTTGTTTTACCAACTACCCAATGCTCAAACTGCATACAAAAGCAACAGGCTCTTTAGACACTGTAATGAATTTTTTCACCCCCACTTACTGTAAAAGGTAATTGAAAAGTAAACCTGTCCCATATCATAAAAAAAGGCAACCCAATGGGTTACCTTTTCCAAAAAAATATTGCGTGTTAAGGTTTTACTGCACTTCCTTTTTTGAGAATTCCGTAAAACTGGTTACTAAATCCCATTAACTCCTTGTCCAATAAATCAATGGTGCCCTCCTTGGATGGAGACAATGGTTCAATGGATGTAGCTACCTCAAAATACACATCGCTCAGGCGGCGGCGGTATTTGAATTCATCAAAGAAAACTGTTTTTCGGTTTAGCTCCAGTATTTCTCTCCGCATACTATCCAGTGCGGCCAGCGTAGTTGTTTGTGCGGCCGACTTATTATTAGTTTTAGTTAAGGCTGCAATTGATTTATCCAGCGTATCTACCAATACCGCCAGTTTTTCGTGCAGCGTGTACAGGCGCATACCTTGCTGGTAGAGCTTTTCAATATTTTTAGCGGTAAAATTTTTAGCATCATTTGGTTTTATATTGATGAACTGCTCATATTTTTTACCACCGGCAAGCAGCACCACTTTGTACTTGCCAACCGGTACCCTTGGTGCAATAAAGCCCGAATATAAAACGGGGGACCCTGCCACAAACCCGCCCTTTGCCACTTTGGGCGGATTGATATTGAAAGGCCAGTACACTTTGTTAAGCCCCTTTAATGAAGTGCCGTTGATGTCTTTTATTTTTTTATTGGCAGCATCATAAATTTCCAGTTTAACCACTTCATCGCTTCTTTGCTTCAGGTAATAACTGATTGAGGGCAACAGCACTTTTCCACCTGCAGTGTACCCGGCAATATTGCTGCCTGTTGAAGGTAACTGCGGACTATAATCGTACACAAAATCTTTCACGGGGTAAAGGATCACCTCCTGTTCAATATCCGATTTTACCAGGTCTCGCAGAGGTTGCAAATCATCAATGATATAAATACCACGGCCATGGGAAGCTACCAGCAAATCGCCGGTTTGTGGTTGTATGGCAATATCCCTTACCAGGTTGTACCAGGGCATGTTTTGATATTTGCTTCGCATCCAGTTGGCCCCGCCGTCGATGGAAAAGAATAATCCCATTTCGGTTCCGGCAAATAACAACCGGCTGTCCTTGATATCCTCCCTTATTACATGGGCAAAGCCAGTAAACTCCGGTGATGCGAATTTTTTCCAGGTATTGCCGCCATCTGTACTCATGGCGATATGGGTGGCATGGTCGCCATACATGTGGTTGTCAAAACTCACATACATTCTTTTGGGATCTAACTTAGATAATTCAATACAGCTAATCCAGGCGCCTTTTGGAATACCCGCTTTCCACGCACCGGCTGCCTTGTTGGTCCAGGTTTTACCACCGTCAATAGTTACCTGAAGGTTACCATCATCGGTTCCGGCCCAGATAATATTTTCATTGGTGGGATGTTGGGTAATCGTGTAAATGGTGCAATGATTTTCGGCACTGGTGTTATCACCTGTAATACCCCCGCTTTCTTCCGATTTCTGTTTTTGTTTATCGTTGGTAGTTAAGTCGGGTGAAATTCGTTGCCAGTTTCTACCCTCATCATTCGACCGGTACAAGTATTGATTGGCCATATATAAATTAAACAATGGCCTTCCTGCCGGCGTTTTTTTGGTGGATAAACCGGTAACGATGGGGGTGTTCCAATGGAAACGGTGATCATCTTCCCCTGCCAGTTTTTGTGGCTTAATGGAAGCCGGAAGCCCGGTTGTTAAATCTATCCGGTTAGCATTGCCACCCTGCGATTCGGCAAATACAATTTTTGAATTGAGTGGGCTTGGCTGTACCCAAAAACCATCTCCCCCGTTAATGTCAAACCAGTCTGCACTGTTTAACCCACCTGCGGAAGAATTCGGTGCCATCCAGCTTCCATTATCCTGCAAGCCACCATATACATTGTAAATTTTTTCGTTATCGGTAGCTACATGATAAAACTGGCCTACCGGCAAATTGTTTAAGAACTGCCAGGTTACCCCTTTGTTCATACTCAGGTAAACCCCGCCATCTGTACCCAGGTACAGCATATCCGTATTAGACGGATTAATCCAGAGAGCATGATGATCTGCATGTGGTTCCACCCCACCAATGATTGCATTGTTCCAGGAATAACCGCCATCTTTTGAATACTCAAAACCGTAAGCAGGACGATATACTTTTTTACTATCCTTCGGATCAAATACCAGCGTACTGAAATAGAATGGCCTTGCAGTAATATTTTCGGTAGCAGCCAGTTTCTCCCAGCTACTTCCTTCATCTTTTGAAATGTATAGGCCTGGAACTTTCGCTTCAACAATCGCCAGTACTTCCGCCGGTTTGGAAGGATTAATGGTAATTACCATCCGGCCTACATCGCCTGTTGGCAAGCCTTTGGATACCTTGCTCCAGGTTTCGCCCCCATCTGTACTTTTATATAAAGCGCTGCCGGGGCCGCCGGAAGAAAAGGAATAAGGTTTGCGCCTGGCTTCCCAAAAACTGGCCAGCATCATTTTTGGGTCGGAAGGGTGGATGGCAATATCTGCACAGCCGGTTTCATTATTGATGAACAGGCTTTTTTTCCAGGTTTTACCGCCGTCGGTTGTTTTGTATAAACCCCGGTGCTCACTACTGCTCCACAAAGGGCCGGGCACTGCAACAAAAACTGTTTTAGCATTATTGGGATCAATCAAAATCTTACTGATATGCTCCGTACTATCCAGTCCCAGCTTCTGCCAGTTGCTCCCTCCGTCGGTTGTTTTATATAATCCATCCCCGATAGAAACCGTATTTCGCATATTGCTTTCGCCGGTGCCGGCATATACCACTTTATCATTGCCTTTCTCAATGGCCAATGCACCAATGCTTTGGCAATATTTATCAAACACGGGGTTAAATGACAAACCACCGTTCTGGCTTTTCCAAATGCCACCACCCGCTGTGCCTACATATAAAGTCAGTTGGTCATTGACGCCGATACCTTCAATGGCGGTGATACGGCCACTCATGGTAGAAGGGCCCAATGCCCTGGCGGCCAATGTTTGAAAATAGGAAGAGTTGATCGTTGTTTGGGATATCAAAGTACTGGTACAAATGCAACATACCAATCCAATGAAAATAATTTTTCTCATACAATTGTTTTATTAGATGATAACAGCTAAGGTGGGGAACGGAAAAATGCAAATTCTAATCGAATGATAAAGCCGGATACCCGATAAAAATGACCATCCCATTTATCGTGAAACAGATTTCTAATACCGGTTGGTACATTATCTTAAGATGAATACAGCAGTATTGACGAACGTACTATTGGCCAGGCACTGTTCAAAAAATGCCTTACCCGGTAAAAGAATACCGGGTAAGGCTATTATAAAGAGGCACTGCTACTATTCAGCAGTAAATAGTTTTGCGTCCACATCGGGATTGGTAGTCACTTTTTTGGTTACCATGATCAATCCGCCCTGGTCGATCTTGAAAGGCACTTTTACACCAAAACCGGTATCCTGGTAATCATAATTTTTGATGCTCACTTTAATATCCTGGCCCTGTTGTTTGGCCATGGTTTCCTGCTTGTAAACGAGGTTTGTTTTCAAATCAAAAAAGTAGGTGGTCTCGTTGTTGTTTTTCGTGGTCAGTTTTATTTTAAAATATTCGTTGCCATCTTCCTCATCCTTACCCAACGCTTCTACGGTACTACCCTTTTCTTTGTAATCAACAAAAGCCCCCTGCAGATCAAGGTCGTCTAATTTTAATTTTAATTCATCGGCGGTCAATGGTTGCAGGGAGGTTTTTCCTGCCATTGGATTTTGTGACCATCCCTGGGCAGGCGTGGTAATATCAATAAATTTATTACCCTGGAATTCCGCATCTACCCTTGCTCCTTTATTATTAACCGCCTGCATGGTAAACGGAATCACCAGGCCCTGTACTTCTATCTGGCCATCTACTTTCATTGAATTGATCTGCTTCCATTTTTCCTTGCCACCAATGGCAGCAATATATTTATCAATCACTTCATCAGCCGTTTGAGCTTTCACGGCAATAGTAGTTGACAGGCAGGCAATCAATACCAATGATTGCAAAAAAAACTTTCTCATTTTGTTAGGATTTAATTTTTTAAATGTTAAGAACACAATGTTACAATAATATGTCGCATTTTGGGTGATAGTATTACAGGTGGCAAAAAATAATTATTATTTCATTTAAAAACCGTTTAACGGTATGGTTAGATGGACAGTTTAAACCTGGTAGCCCATTGCCAGCAATTTTTACCAAAACTATTTGTTTAAGGGATTGTTCATTAAGCCCGGCAAGGCTTAGTCAAACCATAAAAATGACAGGAGAAACAAATAGTTTGTTTCAACCGGTTGGCCCCGTTTTAGTTGTCGAGGTTGAATGGGCATAATATGAACAGCGTGCATTCATCGATATCTGTTCAGGTGGCGGGTAGGGACACCCGCCACAGCTCGGGCCCGGGTTGGTGTCTCACCAACCATTCTTAAGTCAATGACATTGATTCACCAACCGATAGCTATCGGATCTCCATTTCAACTGCCGAAACAATTATTCCGGTTTAAATAATTTATCCATGGTTACTTCACTGTCTATTTCTCCCAGGTAGTATTCGTTTTTTATTGCGGGGTAAGTAGTAAGTAAGGTAATAAATGTGGCCTTTTTGGTTTGGGTGGCCTGCCTGAAAATAGATTTTTTAAATCTCAATTGTGTTGCATACGCTTTTGTAATGGCAAAATTTTCTCTGGTAAACTTTGCTTCACACAGGTTAATGGTTTGGTCTGCCCGGTCAATGATCATGTCTATCTGTGCACCAGGCAGGGTATCGTTTCCTTTAAACAACCAGGAGCTGGTGGTGCTATAAATGCCGTTGATGCCCAAAGCTTTCCTTACCTGGTAAAGATGCTGCATGCAGATGTTTTCAAACGCATAGCCACTCCACGCATTAAAAGTGCTTTTGTTGGACAGCTGCTCCCATGTTCCTTTGCCCCCGCCCTTATTTGCCTTTATATACTTCAGGTAAAAGAGAGAATACAAATCGGTTAGTTTGTAAATCGCTTCTTTCTTTTTATTAATGAGTGGCTCATAAAAAGATATAAAATCACAGTCTACCAATTCTTCTACAGTACGCGACAGCGTGGCTTCACTTAGTTTGGTTTTAACGGCCACCTCTAACCTGGTCATGCCCTGAGGCTTTGATGCCAGTGTTTCTATTATTTTTATATGATGATCTGCGTTTTTAAAAAGGGAATGATACAATTGCGAATACTCATCACGCAGCAACCCTTTTGGCGAAAAGCAAATTTCATCTATCAATTGGGTTGCACTTTTCCCTTTGGAAATCTCTTTCAGGTAAAACGGTATACCGCCCATCACCATATATATTTCCATCACCTGGTATTGGGTAAGTTTGGCTCCCAATGCATCTATAAAGAGTGCGGTTTCATGTAAATTAAATGGCTCCAGCTTTATCCGCTGTGTAACCCTGTTGTATAAACCTCCACGGGCATTGATCAGGTTCTTCTTTATCCAGGAGGAGGCTGAGCCGCAGGCAATGAGCAGTACGTTATCCATGGCCGAAACATACTGGTTCCAAAAAAATTCCAATGCGGATATAAAATTCGATTTGGGGTTATCCAGCCAGGGCATTTCATCAATAAATATCACGTGCTTTTGCTTCCTCTTTTTGGGTAACGCTTTTAAATAATCTACCAAATAATTAAAAGCATCAAACCAGGATGAGGGTAATTGCTTTTCTTTTTTAGTACCTGCCCTTTTTACATATTCATCGAAAAAATTCCGGAGCTGTTGTTCTTTTGTTCCGTCTTTTGTGCCGGTAAAATCAAATACAATATTGTTTTTCAGGTACTGTCGTATTAAAAATGTTTTACCAACTCTTCTGCGGCCATACACTGCTAAAAACTCCGCCTGGCCAGACAATAGTAGCTTATCCAATTTTTCAATTTCAGGTTCCCTTCCTATTAATTTAATTGCTTTTTCCATCTCACATTGTTTTTATATCCGTGGAGAAATGTACATAAAAATAGGCGATTTCTCCACGGATTAAAAATTATCTTTGGAGAAATGTAGTAACAAAAGGCACATTTCTCCACGGATATAACTATTGCTATCACCGGGTTACCTATCCAAAAGTATTCAGAAAATTATTATCCGTTCTATCGGTGGCCGATTATTTTACCCTGTTATACTTTCTTAAAATATTCATGACTAATTGATGTGGCATTGCATACGCTTTATTACCGTTGATGCCTTCCATTGTTTCAGCCGCTACCATGGCATTGATGATGGCTTCCTCAGTTGCCTGTACGGTTGCTTCAAATAATGGATTGATCAGGTCGTTGGGCAATTCGGTTATACTGGTAAATGCTTCTCTTTGAAACGCCCCAGGGTTGGCAGTAGAAAATGCAATGAAAATATCACCGGAGCCGTTATTACCAAGTCCGCCAACGATGCCAATGGCAATGGGAACCCTTGCTGCAATTCTTTTTAACTGGTGCGGCAACAGTGGCGCATCGGTGGCCACCACCACAATGATGGAACCATCGCCCTCCTGCCGGTAAGATGGCGGGGCTTTTAATTCATAGTTCAGCGTATCTTTTAATTCCTTACCAACGGGTACGCCGGCTATCATAAAATTTCTTTTGCTGCCAAAGTTGGATTGTACCAATACACCAACGGTATAGCTGGAATCTTTTATTTTTATAACTCTTGATGATGTTCCGGTACCGCCTTTAAATCCCAAACACATCATGCCGGTACCGCCACCTACATTGCCTTCTTTTAGTGTGCCTGTTTTTGCACTGTCCAATGCCTCATACGCATTGCTTTCTTTTACATGAAATCCATAAATGTCATTTAAAAAACCATCGTAGGTTTCTGCCACTACCGGGTAGGTGTACCAAAAATCTTCTTTATACCAGCCCTTTTTTACAAACCATTTTAACACAGCATCCCTTACCACACCTACGCTGTTGGTATTGGTAATCATGATGGGGCCTTCCAGAAACCCCGACTCGGTGATCCAGGTGGTTCCGGTCATCTCTCCGTTGCCATTGAGGGAATACCAGTTGGAAAAAACAGGATTGTTATTTCTACCTCTTGGCAGGATGGCGGTAACTCCGGTACGTACCGGGCCCTTGCCCCGGATGTTTTTCCCCTGCCCGGAGATGATGGTGCTGTAACCCACTTCCACCCCTTTTACATCGGTAATGGCATTGAATTTCCCGGTGGTTCCATCGAAAGGAATACCGATATCCCTGGCCCTTGGTTTTTGGGCAATGGTTAAAAAATGAATGAGGAGGAGTAAAAATATTGCTGTTATTTTTTTCATGATTCAAATTTTTAAATTTTTAGCTTAACAATAGTTCGGTAATATTTTAAGCGGCCAATGCACCTATATCCAGGCATTGGTCATAAAGTTGTTTTATTTTTTTGCAATTCAGGTCTAAATCTAAGTTTGAAAATATTCTTTCCGTTATTATTTTATTGTAATACATC
>JANPIJ010000234.1:0-2586 GCA_031424955.1 Ferruginibacter sp.
CATTACAGGGTGTTTCGTACTTACAAAAGGATGCAAACTCATACAAGGTCTCACATTAGAAAACAGCCCAAGAAACTTACGGGTGGTAACATTAAGGCTTTTGTACCCACCTCCCTGTGGGGTTGTGATTGGAGCTTTTAAGAAAATTTTATTACGCCGGATTGTGTCCCACGATTCCGAAGCGATACCAGCGGTATTTCCTGCGAGATAAACTTTTTCACCAACTTGGATTTCATCAACTTCGATTTGTGCACCTGCCGCACGCATAATATCGAGCGTTGCTTCCATTATTTCAGGCCCGATACCATCCCCTTTTGCTACTGTTATTTTTGTCATTTTTAGATTGGTTTATAATTAACGTTGCAAAAGTGTAGTTTTTACTACATAAGTTATTATATATCTTTATGATGTCACTCATAAATATTACTTATGCATTATACATTGAACCAATTGCAGATATTCCTAAAAATCGTACAAACACAAAGCGTCACTAAGGCGTCGGAAGAATTACACCTGAGTCAGCCCGCTGTGTCTATTCAATTAAAAAAATTACAGGACCAGTTTGATATTCCACTAACAGAAGTAATTGGTAGAAAAATATACATCACTGATTTTGGAAGGGAAATTGCTGAAGCGGCCGAAGATATTATTAACCAGGTCTATGCTATCAATTATAAAACATTGGCCTACAAAGGACAAATAACAGGCAGGTTAAAGATTTCAGTAGTATCAACAGGGAAATACGTAATGCCTTATTTCCTGTCTGAATTTATGGAGCAACATTCAGGTATTGAACTAATGATGGACGTTACGAATAAGAGCAAAGTGATGGAAAGTCTGGAGAATAATGAAGTGGATTTTGCCCTGGTTTCAATTTTACCTGCTTCACTAAACATCGAAAAGCTTGATTTGCTTCAAAACAAATTATACCTGGTTGGTGGTGCCAATGCAAAATTAAAAACCAATACTAAAACTAAAGATATCTTCAAAGATTTGCCTTTGATTTTCAGAGAAAATGGTTCAGGTACGAGACAGGCCATGGAGAATTTTATTAAACGCAATAATTTATCCGTTTTAAAAAAGATGGAATTAACCTCTAATGAAGCTGTTAAGCAGGCCTTATTGGCAGGCTTGGGTTATTCCATTATGCCGTTAATTGGGATTAGAAATGAATTGCATAATAAAGAATTACAAATAATTCCAACAAAGGGTCTTCCAATAAAAACAACCTGGAGTCTGATATGGCAAAAAGGGAAAAAACATTCTCCTGTTTCTTTGTCATTTTTAGAATATTTAAAGAGGGAAAAGGCACACATTGTTCATGAAAAGTTTAATTGGTACGAACAATATTAGCAAGGGATAACAGGAAGCTTCCCAGAAAGTTAGCATGGGGTTTGGAAGCATGGCAGTGCTTAAGGTATATATAGGTAATGGGAATAGTCTTCTGTTAATGACCCTTTTAGACTACTTGTTTCAATCATCTTCGGGCCACAGCAATATATCACAAATCAAAATTCAACTTGTCGGTAGCTGTTTGCTTCATTTCTTCGCCGGCCTTTACGTACCTAATAGTATGTTTTGTGCTCTGATGACCTAAAAGTTTGGAGGTTGTTAACAGGTCCACATCATTAAATATTAAATTGGTTCCGAAGCTATGCCTCAGGTTGTGCCATGTGATTGCTTTATTAATCTTTGCTGTTTTAATCCATGCTTTGAGTGTCTTATTCGCACCGGTGGCTGACGGTAATTTAAAAATATTTAATTCGGCTTTCCCTGGACTACCTAGTAATTTCATAGCAGTAGCATTTAACGGAATGGTAACTGTTATATTATCTTCATCCTCCTTTGCCTTAACAATCTCAAGTTGCTTAATGTCATACTTTATGTTTTTCCATTTTAGTCCCGGTTAATCTAATAGCCTCCGCCTTTTGCAATAGTTCTTTATTATTCTCCCTATCATTCAAATTGGAAACCTTTCCTAACTGTAGGTGCTTAAATGTTTATATCGTCCTCTTGCCTCTATGATAAATTTCAAGTCTCAAAGATGTTGTTCCATCAGCATTTTTAAGTATCCGCAATTTTACACTCATTTGACTCTTGTTTGATCTGAGTTTCCCTAAGGTATGATTTTTAAAAAATTTTTGTACCTCGAGGTACAGTGGAGGTACAAGAAATGGGAAAACAAAGGTTAATGGAAGTAAATGAAATGAAAGGGCTATCGGTGAAACGTAGAGTAGCACCCGATTCTGGCGTACAAAAAACCCACTCGATTAAGTGGGTTTGTGCCCGGAACTGGATTCGAACCAGCACATCCTTGCGAACGCTGCGACCTGAACACAGTGCGTCTACCAATTTCGCCATCCGGGCATTTTGATCAGGGTTGCAAATATAGAAAAACTAAAAACTTATCCGCCAAAAATTAAATTTATTTATGCAGGCACCTCCTGTAATTTCCACCCGGTAAGTAAAACACCCGTCACCACCAACGCGGTGCCGACTAACTGTGCTGCAAAGATGGGCTCACCTAAAATAAAATGCGCCTGCAGAATCGTACTAACCGGGCCGATGCTTGATACAATGGCCACA
>JANPIJ010000235.1:0-22711 GCA_031424955.1 Ferruginibacter sp.
TTTTGCAATTCCAAACCGGCCACCGGAAAGACTGGTAAACTGCGCCATCGCTGTATCTCCACAAAATTTACGGGTGTTGATACTAAATGCGGCCTTCAAAGAGTCAACAATTATATTTTTATACGCCACATCCGTACAACCGTTAACAGTAGTCACTTTTAATCCAACAATATGATTTCCTGCATTGAAATCATATAATAAATCAGTAGCAGCACTTTTTTCTACCCCATCTACATACCATGCGTATTTTACAATTTGATCTACAGAACTCACCACACTTCTATAAGAATAATTTCCGGGCGCACAATGAATGCTGTCGCCAGTAATGGTTGCCCGGGGCAGGTTATATACTTTGATGGTATCCTTATAACTGGTGCTGTCTTTACAACCATTTCCGGTAATACCCAATAATTTTACGGTATAATTACCCGGGATTAAATAGGTATGAACAACGTTTAATCCTGCGGAAACATTGCCATCCCCAAAGTTCCAGCTGTAGTTATTTATGGAAGCATAATGTGTAGTGAGATTTGTAAAACTAACCGTACCACTATCACAAAACCGCACCGGGGTTAATGAAAAATTACTTTTAATAGAATCAATTAAGATTGTTTTTGTAACGGAGTAAGTACATCCGTTTATAGTACCGATATCAAACCGGATAGTATGGTTTCCCGGTACCCGGTAATTATAATTTAAATCCTTGGTATTGGCCACACTGTCCGCATCAATTGTCCATTTGTATTTTGCAATGGCATCCACACTTGATACCGCACTTGTATATTTTAAAATGGTGGATGGTGTTAAGCACACAATGCTATCGCCACCAAAGGTTGCCGTTGGAAGATTGTACACTTTTATGGTATCTATAAAAATGGTACTGTCTTTACAACCATGGATGGTTGTACCCTCGAGCTTCACAGTATACTTACCTGGTATGGAATAATTATGTGAAACATTCAGACCGGTAGAAAACGTGCCATCACCAAAACTCCAGAGATAATTATTGATGCCAGCATAGTGGCTTGTTAAATTTAAGAATGAAGTGGTACCGTCTCCGCAAAAACTTACAGGCGACAATGAAAGATCACTTTTAATAGAATCAATTAAGATTGTTTTTGTAATGGAATAGGTACAACCGTTAATAGTCCTGATATCAAACCGGATTGTATGGTTTCCCGGTACCCGGTAGTTATAAGTTAAATCCTTTGTATTTGCCACACTGTCCGCATCAATCGTCCATTTGTATTTTGCAATGGCATCCACACTTGATACCGCACTTGTATATTTCAAAATGGTGTATGGTGTTAAGCACACAATACTATCGCCACTAATGGTTGCTGTTGGCAGGTTGTACACCTTTATGGTGTCAATAAAAATAGTACTGTCCTTACATCCATTGATGGTGGTACCCAAAAGCTTCACCGTATATTTTCCCGGTACAGCATAATTATGTGAAACATTTACCCCATTCGTACTGGTACCATCGCCAAAACTCCAGAGATAATTATTGATGCCGGCATAGTGGCTTGTTAAATTTGAAAATGAAGTGGTACCGCCTCCGCAAAAACGGACGGGTGCCAGTGAAAAATCACTTTTAATGGAATCAATTAAGATTGTTTTTGTAATGGAATAGGTACACCCGTTCGTTGTTTCAATATCTAACCTGATATTATGATTCCCGGGTACGCGATAATTATAATTCAGGTCTTTTGTATTTGCTACGCTGTCAGCATCAATCGTCCATTTGAATTTTATAATGGCATCTACGCTTGAAATCGTACTGGTATATTTTAACATGGTAGATGGCGTTAAGCATACAATACTATCGCCGCTAATGGTTGCGGCAGGTAAATTAAATACCCTGATGGTATCTGCCAATACAGTACTGTCTTTACATCCGTTGATTGTGGTGCCCACCAGTTTCACGGTATACTTTCCCGGCACCCCGTAATTGTGTGTTGCATTTAGACCATTGGCAACGGTACCATCACCAAAACTCCAGAGATAATTGCTGATACCGGCATAATGGGTGGTAGCATTTGTAAAGACTGCATTTCCGCCACCACAGAACCTTACCGGAGCTATTGAAAAGCCACTAACAACAGAATCAATCACAATGGGTTTGGATGCAGTATATGCACAGCCGTTCACCGTTTTAACAGTAAAAAACAATGTATGGTTTCCCGGTATACGATAATTGTAACTGAGGTTGGGTATGTTGGCTACACTGTCTATATCGATCATCCATTTATACTTACTAACCGGATCTACACTGCTAATGCTGCTGGTGTATTGTAAAACCGTAGAAGGAACCAGGCACACAATATTATTGCCACTGATGGCAGCAGATGGTACATTAAAAACCCGGATGGTATCAACATAGCTGGTACTATGATTACAACCATTGCTGTTTACACCGGATAACTTAACTGAATAAATTCCGGGAGCGGCATAAGTATGCAGGGCATCTGTTCCTGCTGAAAAATTTCCATCACCAAAGCTCCAGGTGTAAGCGGTAACGGGCGAAAAATGATTGCTAAGGTTGATAAAAGAAACGGTTCCACTTCCGCAAAATCTTGCGGAATCGATGGCAAACCGGGTAACTATGGAATCAATAATGATATTTTTTGAAACGGAATATTCGCAACCATTTGATGTTCGTACATAAAAAGTAATGACATGATTGCCCGGGATGCGGTAATTGTAATTCAGATTGGCGGTATTGGCAACACTGTCGTTATCAATCGACCACTTATATTTTATGATTGGATCAGCGCTGATAATAGTACTGGTATAAATCAACTTAACGGACGGAGATAAACAAACAATACTATCACCGGCGATGGTGGCACGGGGACTGGGATTTATGGTAACCGCATTTACTTTAACCATTGAATCGATACAGCCATATTTTGAACTGACCACCAGTTTTACCGTATAGCTGCCGGGTGAATTGTATAAATGAGGAGCAGGATTGGCAAGTGTATCGGTACTGCCATCGCCAAAATACCATTTATATTTTATAGCCGAGAAAGTTGGTGCTACGCTCAAATTAGTAAAAGTTACTATTCCGCTATCACAAAATTTATTATTGCCAAAACTAAAATTTGCCTTTACCTCATCCACTATTACAGTATCGGGTGCCCGCAAAGTAAAGGGGCATCCTTCGGGACTGGTGAGCACTACATTGGGTATATATTTACCGGCGTTATTGTAGGTATGAAATACAATTGAATCAGATATGGATGGGTTTACCGGTGTACCATCATTATAATCCCAGGCATAAGTGCTGATAAAACTGCCCGTTACTTTCATATTGATGTTATAAGCCTTACATCCATTACCGGTAACGGCGGTTAAATTACCGATGGGGCCTCTCACCCTGATCATTTTGTAGATAGTATCCACGCAACCGTTCAGTCCGGTTACTTTCAGGGTAACTTTATATATGCCTGGTAATGCATAAATTTTGGGTGATGGATCTTTTGCCGTACTTCCCGTTCCCCCGTCACCAAAATCCCAGACATAGGAACTGGCATATTGGGAACTATCACTAAAGGTAATAGCAGTGGGGGCGCATTTGGTGGTATCTCCCACTTTAAAATCTGCAACCGGTTTTACAAGTTTGATATAGGAAGTACGGGTAATACTATCGAGGCAACCGTTTTCATCTTTTACCACCAACTTAATATCATACTTTCCTTCACGCGGGTAAGTGTGCGAACCATAAAAACCCGTAGAGGAAGTACTATCCCCGTAATACCAGGTGTAAGTGGCATTATAAGCCGATGAAAAGTTGTACAGGAAAACATTGTAAGCGCCACATTTCAACGTATCATAACTAAAGAAGTCTGCTTTTGGCTTATATATCTTTATGTAATTAGGCTTTGTAACTGAGGATACACATCCAAATGAATCTTTTATGGATAGCGTAACCGAATAAAAATTAAAGTATCCACTTCCGTTATAAACATGATTAAATGCAGTATCTGAAGCCGTACTAACAATTGCGCTACCATCCCCAAAAGTCCATTTCCACTCTGTTATCGGAACACTGGCATTTTGCCGGGAAGTATCTTTAAATGATACCGTAAGCGGAGAAGCACAACCTGTTAAAGGCACCCCCATGAAACCAGCCTGCGGACCGGTGGTATTTACAGGTACTACCAGTTGTTTGATAATGGTACCAACGCATCCGATAGAGTCTGTTACAACCAGTGTAACATTGTATGTATTAACATTGTAAAGGTGATTGATGGTGGTATCAACTGTAGCAGTATATACCGGTGTTCCATCACCAAAAGTCCACTGCCATTGTACGATTGGAATGGTACCATTCAACAACGATGAATCATTAAAACTAACTTTTATGGGAACCAGGCAACTGTTTTGTACCAGTGCTGAAAAATCAGCTACCGGTCCGCCCACGGTGACGGGTACCGGGTATTGAAGAGAATCAAGGCAACCCAGTTTATCTTCAATGATGAGCTTCACATAAAAAACCCCCAGTTTATTATACGTGTGACTGGTGTTACCATTCAAATACAATCCGAAAGTATTAAAATATTGGGCGTTATCAATTACCTGCCTTGCTGTACTGTCGCCAAAATCCCAGGTATATTTTTTTATTTTGGATGAATCTATACCAAGCGTATTAAAGGATACTGAATTGTGATTACAAATATCTGTGCGGTTGGGTGTGAAGTTTGCTTTTTCATCAATGATGATGATCCGTTTTCTACCCGTATCAACAATGCCAGTCAGGGTATCCAATCTTGTTACCGTTACAATGTACACTTTCTGTGGAGGCGTATAGGTGTGGGTAACCGGGTTTAACGGCATGGTGGTATATAGTGGTGATCCATCTCCAAAATCCCAGCTTTGCACCACTTTGTTACTTACTGTATCAGTGAAAGTTACAGTGTACTTATCTGCGCAACCTTTGCCCAGGCCAAAGCCCCCACCACCACCTCCACCACCTCCTCCTCCGCCGCCGCCTCCGCCTCCCCCGCTTCCATCATCATCGCAGATACTAATTACATCTACCGGTTTGGGCAAGGTGGTGTAGGTACATTCGGCTGTAATAATGGTCAATGTTGGGTTGAAAGTGCCGGCCGTAGTGTACACATGCGCACTCTTATTAGTGGTTAAGGTATCATTGGGCGACCCATCTCCATAATTCCAGACATAGCTGATTATTGGCACAATTAAATTACTCACCTGTGCTGTAAAAGCAACCGGCAATGGCAGGCAGCCCCCCGGTGGCACGTATGTGAAATTAACAACCGGCTGTACAACTCTTATAAAACTAAAGGAAGCTGCCGTACCCACACAACCCACCAATGTATCCCGCGCTGTTAACGTAACGGTATAATTTCCAAAATTATTATACGGATGTGATACCGGAAGTGTGTCATACGTGATAACAGGCGGAGTGCCATCTCCAAAATTCCAGGTAAATTCAAGATTGGTTCCTGCAGGCGTGGTATTTAAAAAATCTACGGTAAACGGAACGGCACAACCATTTGTTTTTTGTGGTGTGAAACTTGTCACCGGCCCGGCTTTCACATGTATGGGCTTTGTAATGGTATCTGCACATCCCTTGATATCGTAGGCAATTAAAGAAACGCTATAATCATTTGGTATTGTAAATGTATGATTGGTAGGTGAGTTATTTTGAATGGCTCCGTTATCGCTAAAATACCATCTTACATTATTTGGCAGGGGAATTGAACTACCGGCAAACTGGGTGGAAGTATTCACACAAACGGTATCAGGTGCCGTAATGAAATAAGGGGCAAGATTAGCACCACTTTTAACGTGAATCATTTTTGTAATGGTGTCGCTGCAGCCCTGTACGTTGTATGCAATTAAAGTAACCTGGTAATCACCCGGGGTTGAAAATGAGTGACTGGTGGGAGAATAAAACTGGATGGCGCCATTATCACTAAAGATCCATTTTACGTAGTATGGAACGGGGGTTGCACTTCCCGAAAACTGGGTAGCCACGTTTATACAAACCGTATCGGGCGCCGTTACAAAATATGGTGCTACATTGCCAATGGAGACTGTTCGGGTGGTGGTGGAACTACAGTTTTTTCCTACTGATGCCAATAAGGTAACTGTGTAAATACCGGGGGCATCATAAAAGTGGGTTGGATTTTTCAGGCTGCTGCTATCACCATCACCAAAAAACCATTTGTAATTATTAGCCGGGCTGCCACCGGTGGTTGTGTTGTTAAAATTTACCGTTGAGGTATCATTGCAGCTAAACGTAGGAGATGCAGCAAAAGAAGCAGTGGGTTTACTATACACCCGGATGTATTGAAATTTTGATTCAGCGTTACTTTCGCATCCCCAGCTGTTTTTTACAATAAGTGAGATATTGTAATTACCTGCAGTATTGTAGGTAAATGACGGATTTTTAACTGTGTTGCCACCAGCGCCAAAATCCCAGGTCCAGTTATTGATCGTTCCGGTTGCCGTAGTAGACAGATCGGTAAACTGTACATTGTGCGGTACACAACCCGCCGTATCACTTGCTAAAAAATCCGCCACCGGTTTGGGATGTACAATTACCGAATCCGTTTTTGTTTTTACATCGCCATTTGCAAATGTGACTGTAAGATTTACATAAAACTTCTGAGCGGTTAAATAATTGGTACCCACCGTTGCCGCTCCATTGGGAATGATGGTGCCATTCCCCAGGTTCCAGTCCCGGCGAACCACTACTCCACCCGTAGACGTTTCGGTAAAATTTACACTGCTTAACGGAACACATCCGCTTAGTTTATTAATAGTGAAATTGGGCGTTGTTTGGGCAGCTACCCGTGAGGCGGTCACTATATAAAAAGCCAGGAATAGCAGAACGGTCACCCGGTTTACAAAAAATGGGTACCCGGCAGTTTTACATATCCTTTTTATCTCATCCATTGAAAATGATTATAAACGGTTATTCAATTTTGGTAAACATTTTTATTAAATAACCCTTCATCTTTTATTTAAAAAAAACCAACCTCACTACATAAAAACCTGCATCCGGGAAATTCAACCATATTATTGCCTGATCAATTTGCCCGTATGCAATATAGTTCCATCCTGCTCACTAATCACCACCTGGTAAATGCCGGCAGGAACGGAAGCAATATTCAAAACGGTCTGGTTTTGAGTGCCAGGTACTTCCTTTCGCAATATCATCTGGCCGGATACCGAATATAAATTAATCAGCCAGTCTTTATGGATATGCTGCGACAAACTGATATTTACAGACGAGGCAACGGGATTCGGGTAAATAATGATTACGGGCTTTTTATCGCCGGTCAATTTTATTAAAACGATGGAACTGTACCAAAAATTGCCATCCTTATCCACCTGTTTCAGCCGGTAATAATTATTGCCCTGGCGGAAAAAGCTGTAGTCTGTAAAATCATACCTCGTGATGAGATTGCTGTTTCCGTTTGCGCTTACCCTTCCGATGGAGCTAAAATTTTTACCATCTTTACTGGCTTCTATCTCAAAGAAGGCATTATTTAGTTCCTGTTGGGTAACCCAGTTGAGCCTTACACTATTGTTTTCAAAACGCCCTGAAAAATAGGATAATGTAACTGGCAATGTACCACCACCTACCGAAACATCTGTTACTTTAGCATAACCGGTATCTGCCTTTCCCTGGTAGGTTACAAAAAAACGGTCAAACCCAACTTTTACTCCCTTTAATCCATTTACAGCAGCAACTGCATTGGCTTCTTCGGTGGTGTAAACCAGCCCTGCACTGGTGGTGATATCCCTTACTACCTGGTCGCTGTAATATCCATTAACCCTAACGGTAATGCTATCCGTTTTGGCAATGGTAAAAAGATTGTTCCTTTCTACAATCCTGATGCTATCCAATATAACTCCCGGGGCCAGGCCGATATTTATAAAGGCGGTATCCAATGCAACAAGGCCTGCATCATTAAAGCCCATTGCTACTGCCATGATTTTACCGGATGCTTCTTTGGGTATAGGGAATATAAAAGTGCCGTTGGTGGAATCCCTAATATCGCTCCAGGTATAATTCATTGAAGTAGATTCGTAGGAAACGATGATATGGGTACAATTACTTCCCCTTACATTAAACCATACGCTATCACCGGCCTTATGATTACTATTCTTAAATGGATCCTGGAATTTAACAGAATCCAGTGCCGTTGGCCTGGCCGGCCTTGGCACCCCCGGAAGATTGGGCAAAAAATTGTATGTCAGCTTTGTTGATCCGAAATGCTCTTTCGTAAACCTGGAGTTGACTGGGTCGGTAATAGCTTTGGAAGGATTATCTCTTAATAAACTGATAACTTCGGCCATCACCTCTGTTTTTTCCGTTACACTGATAGCATCCGGGGCAAAGGGCGATAATGATTTATTGCTATGCCCGATATTTATAACCGATTGGGTAAAATCGCTGACCGCTCCTGCCGGTAATCCTCCTTTTCCACTGCTTATGGGAACCACCAGGTCGCTTTCTTCTCCATTAAAAATCTCTTTCAAACAATTATCAAGTGGCCCTTCTGCACATTTGGTTCCCATCATCAGGAGGTAAATACGAAGCGCAAGCAAATCACGTCCTAAAACCGGGACAAAATAAGCAGCCGCTCCGTTTACGCCATTTACCAGGAAGGCTTTTAAAAAATCTGCTTTTGAACCAATACCAAATTTATAACGGGTCATGATTGCGTGCTTTGGAACAGTTTCGTCCAGCCTCGTACTGCCATTGAGTACATCATCAACCGGTGGCGAACTTACTTTCAATTCGACTGCACCATTCTTATCGTCATTGTAGGTTTTTACCTGGTTGGTAATTGGGTCGTTATATTTATTACCAATTAAGAGAAAGTATCCAAAAATTTTACCCACTTCCACTGGCACCGGAATCCCGAACACGGTGGGATACAATTTTCTTTTATCCAAAACCAGGTTGGCGGTTTGTGCCCCAAAATGGGGGGTGTTTAAAGTGATTAGTTTATTTACATCGTTCCTGTATGAAATACCTACCGCACTTTGCGTATAAAGCCTGGCAAAAATACCGCCCCTGCTGTGCCCCACAAGGTCTACCTTACCGGCTGAAAGTTGATTTCCGGCGCAGGCACTTAATAATTCATCTATGCCATTGGGCACCCAATTATTATAGGTAACCTGTGAATTGATGGCTTCCGGGTGATCTGGTATATCGTGAAAAACATTTTTTACCTGGTAAACATTATAGAGTTTACTCAGCACAAGTGAATCGGCTAATTTTTTCATTGATCCTTTAAATGACCATACGCCATGAACCATTAAAACCGGCGGATGGTACACCCTGATGGTTCCTTCGATGGCGTTTGCCAAAACAAGGTTAACCGTATCCTTTACTACAAAATTATAGGACACATATTTTTCGTTATCTCCATTGTAAACATACGATGGGTGCCGGAACAGATAAACAAGGCTGTCATCATTTCTTACCAATTCTTTAAGATAGCCATACTCTTCAGTATATTTAGCATTTGCCGAGGTGTCGTTCAATATCTTTATTATTTTCGATTTTGGGCCCGACCCGGTATACACAATTAAAGTGCTGTTACTGCTGTCAGCAGCCACATTTATATGGATAAGCGAATCATTCAATTGTTTTAACTGGTCACTCGCCAGGCAGACCGTTGTTTTTTGTGCGGATAATTCTTTTCCCGGCATTACCGGTTGCTTTAAATTGTATACAACGAAATTAGCTTCCACCAGTGAGGCGATACCGGCATCAGTGGCAACCCAGATTACGCCTGACCTGTCTATTGTAACCCCGGTAACATTATTGGAGGGCAGCCGGTTTAGGGCGGCGGTATATAACACATAGGAGTTGGGCGAAGAATACGGGCCTCCAATATATTTCAGCAAACCAGCGGTAGTACCTATGAAAACCTCCCCCTTTGCATTGCTGGCTATAGCATGTTGGTTAATATTGGTTCCGGCGGGTACCAGGGAGGGTAAGCCGATATAGGTCCAACCCAACAGGTCATTTTTTACCGCAAGTCCCCTGCCGAGGTTAAAGCCTATCCAGGCACTTCCCCGCCGGTCGAAGTGAATGGCAATGGTCCGTGCATTTCCATTGGAGCCAAGTGGCAAAGGCGAATTTGTTTCATCAATGGTTCCCAGGAAAGCGCCGCTTAAGTTAAACCTGCTGATACGGGAACCCTGGAAAACCGGTAATGCATTATACGAGGCTCCGCCTAACCACACTTCATTGTGTACGGTATCCACTGCAACAGAAGGACATACCCTTGTGCCGGCTGATTGGGTGATAGGTGTATTTCTTGTGTAAGCCGGGTAAGGGTCAAGACCAGCAGGAATGGTATCAAACACTGACATAGCAGGAGTTTTAAAACCCATTCCTCCCGGATTAACCAGGTAGGAAGGGTTACCTCCAATAACTGTCAGGTCGTGATAAGAATGTGCACTCCATACCTTGCCGGATTTATCAATAGCGATACCCTGTACCCTGCGGCTGGGAAATCCTTTTATAGCAGCGCTAATCAAACTTACAGCACCATAATGTTGCCTTATTGAGGGAATACCGGCATCCAAAAAATCAATACCGCCATAGCTTGCCGATCCGTATCCTTCATGCGCCACCCAAACACCTTTATCTTTATCGGCAGCTATTCCTTTAATATTTACCCTGTTAAAATTATTGCTGGTAATGATGATGGCCTCCGGGACTTCATTCTTAATTCTATAAATCCCCAACCCGTTTGTGCCGGCCCAAATCACGTTGTTTGAATCAACGGCAATACAGGTAAACGCCACACCCTGGCTAAAAACTTTTGCAACTGCCGATGGAGGAGTTTGGGCACTTGCTATACCTGCAATGAAAGAACAAAATAGAAAAAGGTAATTTTTTTTCATACTGGTTAGTTTATTCTGGTAATGGAAATATACAGTTCCGATATATCAGGGTATATCCGTTTCAATAAAATCCGGGTAAATAGCGGTTTAGCAGATATTGAATTATTCCTTGTAAATGTATGAACTGTGCCCAATAAAACCAATGCATCATGTTATTTATTAGCACTTAAGTTTACCGGATGACACCACCGGTTTATTGTATCATAATGTTATAAGCCGCCATCATTCAGTACAGCTAAAAAATGCTGACTCCCGGTTTATTTCATTCAATACTTCACCTGCCAATTTAGGAGTACAGGATCAATTATTTTTCATTGTTTTATTGAGTGTACTCATCTCAACAACAACTCCCTCCACATTGAGTTTAACGCCCGGCGAAACGGTAACAGATCCCGGGCTGATAATTTTTAAGGAATTGCAATTGGCATCTTCTGTAATGGTAACGGCATGCCGGATGACCACATTGGAATTTAACCCGGGAATATCATTATTGCTCCATACGGCCGGACTATTCCATGGGCCGGGTATACTGGAGAAAACCGGCCCCGAACCAATACAGGAAGGGCATAAAATATATTTAAATACAATACCGCTGTCGGTTGCCATGATCACCCTATTTCCCCTTGTATCCAGGCATACTGCCCTTACATTATCAGCAGGAAGGCCATCGGCTTTGGTAAACCTTTTGTACAATCCGAGGCTATCAGTTTTAAGTACCACCGGGCTATTGACGTTACCATAAAATACATACCCGGTAGTTGTTCCAATGTAGATATTCCCCTTATCATCTCCGGTAATGGCATTGCTGTTTATAATAGTGCCTGCTGGGAATATGCCCGGGAAATTTACCTGGCTCCAGGTTGAACTGATGGTATTATAAATATATACCCCTCCGGATATCATGCCCACCCACCATAGCTTATACACTTTGTCGTAATAAATTGCCTTTGCAAAAAAGCCCGGGGGAAGGATAGAATTTGTTTCATCAAAAAAACCAATAAAAGTGGTATCTGCTGTATTGTATCGCAAAATCTGGTTACGGCCGAAATTAGAAGTGGCAAATACCCATACCTGGCTGTCATACCCGCCAATGGGAGCACAAAACCCATTGTTCTGATCAACCCCTCTCACAATTTTCTTAAAATAATTGGGCGGAACGATGGGCATGCCTAAACCACGAACAACCGAACCCGGTCTTATTACACTTCCGGTAAGATCGGAATATGCAGCAACCCAAACTCTTTTATATAGCTCCGTTGCGGCAAGAGAATTATTGATAAAAAGTGACCGCACATTACGGGTTGGTAAACCTTCGGTTGTACTGTATTGCGTAAAACTAAAACTAGTATCGGGGAAATAGTCAACTCCCCCATTCAATGCCTGGGCCCCTGTTCTTCCAAACTGGGCTATCCAGATTCCGCCGCTGGCATCGGTCTTAATATCGGCAATATTATGGTTCAATAATCCGGGTGCTTTTTGCCACTCTTTTCCATTGTATCTATACAAGCCATTGTTTGCTGTGCCCGCCCATATATAGCCTCTTCTTCCTACGGCAATAGTTGTAAACTGGTTGGTTGAAAAAACCGGCGTATTTGCGATATTGTACAAAGTATCTGCAAACACACCTACAGCTTTCCAGGCTTCCAGGATATTAGGCAAATCCGCCATCCACCCCAGGATGGAAGCTGCGTTCACAGAAGCAACTTTTGCCGCCTCAAACCCGCTATTGGGTGTAAGCATCTGTTCCGTAAAATAGGCCAGTTTTTCAGCTTTGGCAAAGCCCATCGCTGTCACATTATATGTGTAATTGTTCCCGTTTGTGGCACTCCCTCCCATCGTGATTAAATAAAACCACTTGCTTAACACCCCGCTGTTGTAATGTACCCCGCAATAATCATTATTGCTGACATGCGGAACGGGGCATCCCTCCAGGGTGGCATCTTTCCAAAAATGAGCGGTATCTCTATAAGTATCCGGCTGGTTTTCAAGCAATGGATTGGCCATAGATCGTAAAGCAACATGACCCGTCCTTGCTTCTATTTCCTCACCAAATAACCATGGATTTTTAATTTGAGGGATGATTACCGGCGTAACATAATTATCTATACAGGCAGCCCATATATCACTAAAGCCTTCGTTTAAAGCACCTGATTCCCTTTGATATACCAGTCCGGCCGTCTTTTGACAAACAGCATGCCCCAGTTCATGACCGCATATATCCAGAGATACAAAAGTTTTGAACCCATTCGGAGCACCACTGCCATCGCCGTAAAACATGGCCTTCCCGTTCCAGAAAGCATTATCATAATTCGTTTTGTAACGAATAAAATTCAGCACAATCCCATCCGCGTTATCATAGCTTTTTCTTCCATGAACCGTCCACCAGTAGTCCACTACCTGCTCAGCTCCCCAATGCACGTCCAATGCACCTCGTGTATCAGCCGGATCATATTCCGCCGCCGTCCAGGTATTGTCATCATCTACTATTTCACTTAATAACGAAAAATCAATTTGCTGATCCATATTCCTGGTTTCGATACTGGTGTTGCTTCCTCTACCGGTTTCGTGAAGCTGGTAACTATCGGCCGCTATTTTATCTGTTACGATCGTCCTGGTGCCACTATAGATGGTGGCTGCATTTCCAATAGCATTTGCAAGGGTTTTATTCTCCTCCTTTTCCATCCTGATATTTTCCCCGGGGGAATTTTCCGGGATGAATCTTTTAGTACCGGCCTCCCTTATTCCTGTATTATTTTTTTGCCTTGGATATATAAGCCCGGCGCTATTGGCATGTTTGATGATGGCATCTTTAAATACAATCCTGCCGGTAATAGCATTTACATAAATGTACTCCCTGCTGAGTGGTTCCAGTGCATAAATATTAAACTTATAGGCAAGGCAGAGTTTTCCTATATTGTCAAAAATATCCTCCACTATTACGAGTTCGCCTGCTGGCTTTAACCAATCCGGATCAAGGGGAATCGTTTGATCCCATGCATATCGGGTAGCACCGGTATATTCCAATGCCTTTTGCAAAGCAGCTTTTTCCGTTAGCACCGGAACTGTTTGCAGGCTATCGCTGATAGTATAAAACTCCATCTGCATTAATGATACTTTATCATTTTTACCGGTACTATTGATAACCCCATGTTCTACTTTAAACCCTTTAAAAAACTGCTGCAGCTTTTGCAACCGGAAACCATCATAATTTTCCGCTGCCTGCAAATATTTCAAATCATCCATCCCATTTCTCAATTGAAGCTGATCCGTCAGCCATTGTCTTACGTCGATTGATGACAAGGCCATATCCTGCGAAAATAAAAGCGATCCCTGCGATGGCATTTTTTCATTCACATCAAACCTGTAAAAAGACTGTAGGGTATTTATTTTTTGCAATCCCAGATTGCCTTTCATTTTAAGCAGGCCGGGTTGTGCGAATGAGCCAAATGAAATGATACACAATAAGGATAAAATGGATAAAGTCCTGTTGAAAATTATCATGGTAAAAATATTAGTGATGCATATTTATTATTACTAAACCGTAATTCCCGGAGCAGGGCGTATATTAATACCATTGCCAACTCCAGGTATAATTACATAGGCAGGAATTTTAAAAAGGGATAGTTCAGAAAATATGGATTCTCCGGCAAAGTATTTTGGAATACTTCTTTCAGTTTAGTATTGGATACGCGATATTTATATTTCAGCAACCCTTATCAAAAAAAATAAAAACGAAAGGTAAAAGAAAAACAGGTGATAAGTAAAAATAAGTTCAAGCTTATTAAATTGCACAAGGGATAAATATATATAAGAATATCCCCGGATTTATCTAATTAATACACAGGTCCCCTTTTGAGTATATACTTTTCCATCCACCCCTACAAAATCCAGCATCCATACAACTGTTTGCTGCGCCTGGTCAAGCCCTTTATAAGTGCCATCCCAACCTGCCTGTAAGTTTTTGCCCTCAAATAATAGTTGGCCCCAGCGGTTAAATACCCTGAAATAACCTACTGATAATGCTCCCTTGAATATCGGGCGTAAGTAGTCATTTCTGCCATCGTTGTTTGGTGTAAAGGCATTGGGTACAAAGGCTTCTATCTTTTCAATAGTTTTTACCAGTTGCGTATCTACTGTTAAGCAGCCTGCATTTGTTCTGATTTCAATGGTATACAATTGATCCACTACCCCTTTAAATGTGGGAGCAATGCTGGTAGCCGTATTTAAGTATGTACCGGGCTTCCATAAAAACTGTTCCCCTATTGACCTTGCATTTAAATTAAGGGGTAAATTAATAACCGCATACTTAACCGGGTAATTAATTCCGGGTATAGGATTTTCAATTATGATGGAATGCTTTTGGGTGGCAATACTACATCCCAAACTGTTTGTTAGCAGCGCATAATAGGTTCCACCTGTATTTACGCGGTACACTGTTTGACTGGCCCCGTTAATCACCGCATCATCTCTAAACCAGGCGATATTGTTGATTGGCTGAACGACCAAAACAGCACTATCGCCATAACCAAAGCAAAAAGCCTTTTTTCCAAACACCTGTAGTGAATTATCAATGACCGAGGAACGAACAACCACGGTATCGTTTGTTTTGCAGCCTCCCCCGCTGTTACTGGTGGTTAAAATATAGTTGGTGGTAATAGCCGGTGAGGCAAAAGGATTGGCAAGGTTTGGATTGCTCAGCCCGGCAACAGGTGCCCATTGATAAGCCAGGCCCTGCTTGGGTAAATTGCCGATCAGTACCGAGTCCCTGTTGCAGGAAAGCATGTCTTTTCCGGCATCTGCTTTTACGGTAAGGGAATCTTTTACGGTGGTGTACAAGGTATTGGAGCAACCAAAGCCTGCATACGGTTCCAGTTTAACAGCGAAGGTTTTACCGGAAATTGGCGGCGGCGTAAGGGTAAGTACCTGCGAGTTGCCCAAAACCTGCGACAAGGAACTATCAAACCAGGTATAATCTTTGTACCCGAATGGCGCAGTGATACTAACCGTTGTATCATCCGGGCAAAAGGTTGCGCCAGGTAAATTGCCACCACACTCGGAGTTTACATCAATATAGGCATATCCAAAGTGCCGCCGGAAGGTACAATCCGCAGTTTTAAAAAAAAGCCGGATTGTTTTGCCCGCATTGCCCGACAGGTCAATAGAAACAGGTGTCCATTTTTTATATAAAACATTGATGGTATCGGTTGAACTGGAAACCTCAAATCCCGGAAGGGATGTGCCCATCGCAATAAATGTAAAGGAGGCGCAACTTATGATAGCATTGTCGGTAACATTGGTAATTTCAATTTCCATTCTTGGTTGTTCAATATCCCGGTGGTTGGGCGACTGGTATACTACTGCATAGTGATAAATAAGTGAATAGGTATTTTGATTTGGCGGAATGGTAAACTCGTACGACACACCCTCTGCCTGTCCCCCTGCTTCCGTACTCCCGAGCATAATAGAATAACCGCTGCCGTTTGGACAACTAACCGGGAATCCGCCGAAAGGGTCCAACTGACCTGAATTGGCTGAGAACATGGCATGCTTGCCGGGTACCGGTCCGGCGGAGGGTGAAAGTGAAATTACATTTTGACCACTTACTGCTGAAGTAAAACCTGTATAACAGGTCCAGCCGCTGAAAGTTCCGTTTTCAAAATCAATGTTAGGAGGACAAAGTTGTGCCTTGCTTATAAAAAAGCAGGCCGTGCAGATTAAGCCGCAGAATAAACGCAGAAAAAGACGATCCCAATGCATGTTAGTAATGTACCTGGTTTCAAAATGTTGCACTTTTCCATTTTATCTTTTTAAAGATAAGGTTTAATTCGATTGTTATAAAGGGGTGTTTATAAAATTGTTGCACCTTAATATAGCGTAGATAACCTTTTCCAAAGTGTTTTTAGCAGAAAAGAACCTACGCAAGGTTGGCAGGTACTCCAAAAATTTTAAATGCACCATCTTAAGATACTAAACGGGAAACGGTTCATTTGTGGCAAGGGTTGCCAGCTTTTACAAGTTATTTTATCCGGATAGCTACCGGATAAAATAAAGACTTTAACAGGGCTGGCAAATCTCTATCCTGTAAAACAATATAAATACACTTTCGGTAAGGTCGCATTCCTGATCAAAGGTTCAACAAAAGCTCAAAAGTTAAATCAATGCATCATACAATACTTCAATAGTGTGCAAAGCTTTTCTGCCGGTTCCATCTTTAATCTGGTGGCGGCAACTGGTACCCGGCGCTGCGATGATCGTTTCCGGCGGCTGGTTTCTAACAGCGGGTAATAACACCAGTTCGCCAATTTTCATGGAAAGGTCATAGTGTTCTTTTTCATACCCAAATGAACCGGCCATACCACAACATCCTGAGGGGATCGTTTCAACGGTATAATTTGCAGGAAATGACATCATTTTTACAGAAGGAGCAACAGAAGACAAAGCCTTTTGCTGGCAATGCCCGTGCAATTTGACCAGCTTTTTTTCGGTGGTAAATAAGTTGCGGTCGATTTTTCCTTTATCAATTTCATTGGCGATAAATTCATCTATTAAAAAAACATTTTTTGCAAGCGCTTTAGCTGCCTCCAGGTTTTCATCGGTTGCCAGGTCAATGTACTCATCCCTGAAAGTAAGGATGGCAGAAGGTTCTATACCTATCAACGGCGAACCGGCATTGATCAATCTATGAAGGAGACGAATGTTTTTGTTCGCTATCTTTTTTGCATCCCTGATCAATCCTTTCGATAACCAGGCTCTCCCACTCTCTTCATGTGCCGGAATAATTACTTCGTAGCCTAATTTTTCCAATAACAGTATCGCTTTGATGCCAATAGCCGTATCGTTGAAATTAGTAAACTCATCACAGAATAAATAAACGCTTTTGCCAGGTTTATTTGCTAAGTCTTTTTTTCGGTTTCGATACCATTTAAGCAAGGTGGTTTTATACAAAGTAGGCATCGATCTGTTGACACCAAAGCCCACGATACGTTTAATCGTATTCGCAATGAACGGTGTCGTCATCATGAAATTATACATACCCGGCCATATTGCCCCCAGCTTTGCAGAAGCGCTGAAATTGGCGATCAGCTTTGACCGGAATGGAACACCATTGGCATCGTAATACTGCTGCATAAACTCCGCCTTCAATTTAGCGACATCCACATTGCTCGGGCACTCCGACTTACAGCCCTTACAACTCAGGCAGAGGTCCATCACTTCATAGATTTCCTGGTGATCAAAGCGATTGAGTTTATCGGAATTGGTAAGAAACTCCCGCAATATATTGGCCCTTGCACGCGTGGTGTCTTTTTCATTTTTGGTGGCCATAAACGAGGGGCACATGGTACCGCCCGACAGATGGGTTTTACGGCAATCGCCTGATCCATTGCATTGCTCGGCATGTTGCAATACATCCTGGTTATGATACCGGAATACGGTATTAAAAACCGGTGTTTGTTGCCCCGGTGTATAGCGCAACATGGTGTTCATGGAAGGCGTATCAACAATCTTATTTGGATTGAATATATTTTCCGGGTCCCAGGTGCGTTTAATGGTTTTTAAAAGTTCATAATTTTTATCCCCCACCATTTGTTTAATAAACTCTCCACGCAACCTGCCGTCGCCATGCTCCCCGCTTAAAGAGCCATCGTATTTTTTTACCAGGGTGGCTATTTCTTCCGCAATTGTTCTGAATAGTTTATTTCCTTCTACTGTTTTTAAATTGATGATCGGGCGTAAATGTATTTCACCCGACCCGGCATGCGCATAATGCACCGCGTGCAAATCGTACTTCACCAGTATTTCATTGAACTCAGCAATATAAGCGGGCAAATCCTTTACATCTACCGCGGTATCTTCAATAACCGGAACGGCTTTTTCATCACCGGGCAAATTGCCTAATAAGCCAAGCCCCGCCTTTCGGAGCGTCCATATTTTTTTGCTGTCTTCGCCAAACAATAACGGAAAATGATAGCCTAACCCGGCAGAACGCATATCTGCTTCCACCTGCGCCGCGATGAACATTATTTCCTCCCTGGTAGCTCGTGCAAATTCCACCACCAGGATTGCCCCCGGATCGCCCTGTACAAAAAAACGGTTTTTGCTTTGTTCTATATTATCCTTTGTACATTCCAGGATATAATGATCGATGAGTTCACTTGCGCTGGGCTTATACTTCAATGCAACAAGGTTGGCTCTTAAAGATTCATCGATGCTGTTGAAATGAACACACAACAGTCCGGTTTCTTTGGGCGGCAAGGGATTAACGTTGAGTTTTATCTCGGTTAAAAAAGCCAGTGTGCCCTCCGACCCTGCTATCAGTTTACAAAAATTAAAATCTTCCTCCCCTGCTGTAAAAGGTGCCGTATCCAACAATACATCTACCGCATATCCTGTATTTCTCCGTTCAATTGATTTCTTTGGAAATTCTTTTCTTATTTCCAACTGGTTATTGTAATCGCTTAACTGGCTGCGGATTGACTGGTAAATAGTCGCTTCTAAATTTTCCCCCTCACATTTATTGTGAAACTCATCCAGGCTAAGCGCCTTGAAAACCGTTTCACTTCCATCGCTCAACAAGGCTTTCACTTCCAGCAGGTGTTCTCTTACACTGCCATACACCACCGAATTGGAACCGCATGAATTATTGCCTACCATTCCACCAATCATGGCACGGTTGGCTGTAGAAGTTTCGGGGCCAAAAAACAGCCCATGTGGTTTTAAAAACATATTCAGTTCATCCCGGATAACCCCGGGCTGTACCCGAACCCAGTGCTCCTCTTTATTCAGCTCAATAATTTTTGTGAAATTTTTGGATACATCCACCACAATCCCTTTACCTACCACCTGCCCTGCCAGTGAGGTGCCGGCGGTTCGTGGTATTAACGATGTTTTTTCAAGCCTGGCAAACTGTATTAATTTTTTAAGGTCGTCAATTGATTGTGGAACAGCCACTGCCAGTGGCATTTCGCGGTAGGCCGAGGCATCGGTTGCGTATAGGATCCGCATGGTGTTATCAAAATATAATTCCCCCGTTAAATCTTCAGAAAGTGCTTTCAGCCGTTGGTTCATTAGTGATCAGGTCTTTAGGTCGTTTCAAATAAAGCGTAAAATTAATCCATTTTCACATAGTTATGACAGGGCTTAACAATCAACCCCATTACAGCAGGTTAAAAAATTAAACCGGGCAAATTTTTTAATACCAAATCAATAATTGAATCAGCTTTTTATTATCAATTTTATGCATACCATTTCAGATGAGCGGTAATTTTTAAATTGTAAAAAGAAATAAGTTGAATCATTCACAGCGATTCTGCGAGTAAATAATATACTTATCCCATAAGGGTTTGGTGAGGAGCTATGAAAATATTTTTCGGGCTAATTGTGTGAATGGGAGGTTGTGGAAATAAAAAGCCCTTTCGGGCTGTGGATACTTTTTAAATTAAAGTATATTTGTTACCCATATTTTAGATTTTAAAAGCCCACTGGTATTGGTAATCCGGGTGGGCTTTTTTGTGCCGTGAAGTTAGGGGTTTTTATATTGGGTAACAAGCACAATTATGCCTCCCTGGCTGAAAAAATCAAAACGAAGGACGAAACAATTTGTGGTACAGCCATCGCATACGAATTACGTAAAATAATGCGAAGCTATTTTCCGGATTTAAAGAAAATGCTTTTGCAGGTAGCAGACTATCGTAAACGAAAAGACTACCAGTGTGATGAACTGCTAAGTGCAGCATTGGCCATGTTTATTTTCAAAGCACAAAGCCGTAATGCAATCAATAATGATCGAAAGCATAGTGGTGAATTCACGTCTAACTTTCAAAAACTCTTCAATGCCGACTTACCCCACCTGGATGCCGTCCAGGATATTTTTGAAAAGTTGCCGCCTGGTAAACTTGAAAAAATCAAAGTAAGTTTAATTAGCCGATTGATAGCAAACAAGGTCTTTTACAAGTATAAAATATTTGAATATTACATGGTGGCTGTTGATGCGACCGGTGTAGTAAGCTGCGATGAAGACCGATTTGGATGCGGATTAAAAAAGGAATCAAAAAATGGAAAAATCACTTACCTGTATCCTGTATTGGAAGCTAAACTGGTTACTGAAAACGGCTTTTCCATATCACTGGCTACCGAATGGGTAGTGAATGACAACAATAAATTGTATGACAAGCAGGATTGTGAACAGACCGCCTTTAAACGCCTGGCGAAAAAACTAAAACAAGCTTTTCCCCGCCTGCCCATTTGTATACTGGCAGATGCCCTTTATGCCAGCGACCCGGTAATGGGTATTTGTGAAAGTAATAATTGGAAATACCTTGTCACCCTCCAGGATGGCAGCCTGCCTGCTTTGCAGGATTGCCTCAAAGATGATCCTCCCACTCACCGTAATATCTGTGTTCTCCACCCGGTATGTACAGCAAAAAATAAAACTATTAAACAGGAATTTTACTGGGTGGAAGATTTGCTGCATAAGAAACATACGCTGCACTACCTGCAGTGCAAAGAAACCATCAACAACATAAAAGCAAACCAGTCAGCAACAACAAATTTTGTACGCATCACCAATCTACCCACTGATAAATCAACCGTTAAAACCCTGAGTAAGGCTGGAAGGCTTAGATGGAAAATAGAAAACGAAGGCTTCAATGAGGAGAAAAACAATGGCTATAACATGGAGCATTTATACAGCAGGAAATCTTTTAATGCACAACAAAATTATTATCAGTCCATGCTGATTGCACACCTAATCAACCAATTGTTGGAACATACCTGCAAAATACAAGACCTGCTGAAGCGCTTTAATAAGCTCACCATTAGATACCTATGGCAACAATTACTTTGTGCCATGAAATGCCAGGCGCTCTGCGTACAAACACTAACGGCGATAGACAATAAAAAACAGCAAATAAGATTGTATTCAGGCTAAAACAAACAAAAAGAAGCCAAATGCTTCGGGTGACAAGCCTGCACCATTAAAACAGCGTAGCCTTAACCGATCAAAATTATATTTCTAAAAAATAAAAACAGTACCGGGATATATCAACAGCCACAAACGGCTAGTGGGCGAAGCATTGCCAAAAGGCGGATAGGCTACAAAAAGGGATTGAAAATATTTACTCGCAGAATCACTGATCATTCAAATAATTCTGTTGATAAAAAAATTGATCTGTATTTTTGCCATCCAAAAAAATGACTCCTTAGCTCAGCTGGTTAGAGCTACTGACTCTTAATCAGTAGGTCCAGGGTTCGAGTCCCTGAGGGGTCACAATTGAAGCCCACTAATTTTAGTGGGTTTTTGTTTTGGAGTAACTGAAAGAAAAATCAAAAACCTAGGCTGATTTTCAATTTGTTATAAAGAGATCGTTGGTCAATCTCATTTATATTTGATCTTAGTGTTTTTGTGATTTGTTTAAAACAATTTTCTCTTTCCCTGACCATAAATGTGGCCTGTTTTGAAATTTGCAAACAATTTGCAAACAAACAGCAGGTAAAAAAATCTTCAATAAACTTTACAAAAATTTGACGTGAAAGTAAAGAACTAATATAATTAGCAAAGCTAAACAAATTAGAACAGTTATTTCAAAAGTGTATTCAAAAATTACGCACATTTTTAAACAAATAATTTCAATGAATAACAATATGCAAATAAGTGGGCTGTAGGTAATCTCTTTCAATATTAAATTTATCTTTAGTAAAGAATTGTCAATTTAATTTGTTTGCTTTTTTAAGCACGGGAGTCGGAATTCCACTTCAATTCAGGAATAAAAAAACACATAGAATTTTCGGCGACTTG
>JANPIJ010000236.1:0-6399 GCA_031424955.1 Ferruginibacter sp.
TACTTTGAGGCCTTTGACGCAGATCCCAGGTTCAAAGATGGGGCGATTGAGCAATCGTGGGGGCTTTGGCGGTTCGATCGGAGTCCAAAGCCTGTTGTTGCCGCTCTGCCATGGAGATCCAAAAAGTGAAGCGGCTACCAGTACCGGTAACAGGAAAAATGTGGTACAAAAAAATATAGCAGTTAAAACAGCAGATATAAAAGTAGAGCTGTATGACAATGGTGATGTGGATGGTGATGAAGTAACTGTTTATTTTAATGGTAACGTGGTAAGCAGCAAACAAAAGCTAACTGAAAAAGCCATCACCATCAATTTAAAAGCCATTAAAAATGCAACCAATGAGTTGGTGATGTATGCTGAAAACCTGGGTACCATTCCACCCAATACTGCTTTAATGAAAGTGTATTGCGACGGGCAGGTTTATGAGGTAAGGATGGAATCAGACGAAAAGAAAAACGGTGTTATCCGGTTTAGCTTAAACTAAATAATTCCCTCAACTAAAAGCGCCGCATCTTTCCAGTATGCGGCGCTTTATTGTTTAAGCTAAGTTCAATTTCGTGCCAGACCGCCAACTATACATATTTTGCTCTCTTGATTACCACATTACCAGTGCTTCATTCAGCAAAAAACGTTCACTGTTTTACCGGTATTTAAAACAATGCCTCAAAATATGCACATATCAACTATCAACGCTATCGGACCAAAATGCTGATTGCCTTTTCTTTAATTGCTTTTCCTGTTACAGATACTTTGTAATTACCTGGCTTTATTGAGTAAGGCAAATCAATCTTTTCAATATAATTTTCGGCGCTGTGCACCAGTGTTTTCTTCATCAGTAACTGCCCGGCCAGGTTGGTGATCCGGATGGTATAAGTTCCGGCGGGTTGCCGCTTAAATTGCAAACCCATAACCCCTTCCCGCACAGGATTTGGGTATACGCTGACAGAAGGATCCAGGCTACTCATCCTTACCTTTACAACCTGGCTGTATTGTATACTTCCATCCATTCCGATACTCTTAATTCGATAAAAATTATCCCCGTCCGCTGCATGGTTGTCTACCCATTTGTATACTATACCTGGCAGTCCATTGCCGGTTGCGGCAGTAGTATTTACCCTGGTAAAATTTACTCCATCCACAGCCCTTTCTGTCTCATACTTATCGATGTTTATTTCGCTGTATATTTTCCATTCCACTGCTATATTATCTTTTTGCGGGTATGCTTTTACAAAAGCGAAGGTAACCGGTAGAGTAGAAAACTTTTTAAACACTACCCTAAAACGATTGGCTGCCTGTGATGCCAGGTCGTTATTGATCAAAAAATTAACTTTAGTACTACCGGCCAGGTTAAGCATTGTTGCCAGTTTACTGTAGCTGTCTTCCAGTATTGCAGATATACCTGCATCTTCAAAGCCGGTAATTGTAAACTGAAACTGGTAATTCCTTTTTTCAAACCTGGTCAGCTTTAAAAAGAGCGTATCCTTACTTGTGATGGCAGGCCTTCTTTCGGTTGCGAGAAAAAAATTATTTCTTGTAAATCCAAATGTTTCATTGGTATTGGTGAATTTAATATTATCCTCATCGTCAATACCTGCACTAAATCCTTCATTAAAATCCGCTCTTACCCCATCTGCAAATTCTGTTGATCCATCACTGCCAATCAAAAATAAATTAGATATCAATGTACTGGATTTCCCAACCGGCTTTCCGAAAATAAGCGTGTTATTAGAGGCTGCTTTATTGCTTTCTTTAATTTCAACAGTGGCAGTACCCGCTGAATTGGTGACTGTATAAAACGCCTGGCCGGATTGAATATAATTTCCCTGTGAACTTGGAGCCGGTGTAGGTAAAAAAGTACCGGGAGTTACCAAATCATCGAGGACCGCATAACCACCTACCGAATTCAGAGAAGGATCCCAAACATAGAATTTCCTTTTTATGTTGACAGTACCTGTATTGGCAAGAATCAGTTTTAGGTCGATGGGAGAAGCATAAGGATTACCAACCAGGGAGAAGCCGCCAGCTACCGGAGACAACCCTGAAAATACCTGGGTGCCTGTTTGCAAATACCCTGTGCTGGTTAAAGTAGTAGTATTCTTTTTAATCCCGTTGTGATCAATATTGGTAGTTTCTCTATCACCCCGTACAAAAACAAAATATCCTGTATTATCCGCACTGCCATTGTTTCGGGCTGATACCGGAAGCTTTGTGTTCGAAACTACCTGGAGTGCCTGGCTTGTTACATTAAATGTTTTAAGGGACGAATTACCGGCAGAATCGATACCGGTTCCTCCACCCGGGGCGGTTACAAGCATGCCCTTGCCCGGTGCATACACCCCTCCGTTTTGCCAGCTTTGAAAAATGGTGTTTGAGTTTGTAAGCGGGGCGGTCATTAGCCGCCAGGATCTTTTTGCCGGTACATAGCGTTCTACATTTACATTTCCAATAATGTAGGTACCGGTGCCTTCAGCAACCCTGGCCGTTCCTGCAGGATCAGACTTCAGGGTAAGGTGCCCGAACGTAGTTAGTGTCCCTGCTGTTGGGGTAAAAGTACCAGTTAAGTTTAAAGGCCCATCCAATAAAACACCGGCTGTATTATTAAGCGTTAGATTTTTAATGGTATTAGTGGTGAACGAGTTTGCAGGAACAACCTGTTGCGAGCTACCCCTCATCGAAATGGTCCCATCCGTGGCAGTAAATGTGCCGCTATTGGTAATGTATCCATATATTTCAAAATTACCACCGGTGGTTACCGTAATACTGGCACCGGTAGAAATGTTAATATTATTGACCGTTGCTATGCCTGAAATAGTGGGGAATCTTCCACCGGCAGGGTTGGTTGGGATAGTTATGTTATTGTTGGGGGTTGGCAATGCATCCGGTAAAGTTCCTCCGCAATCCCAGTTGGCCAGCGTACTCCATGCAGTAGTGTTTGTACCCGCCCAGGAGATTGAATTAATAGTTGCTGTAACAGGTACCCTTACTCCCGATGAGCACTGTGATGCGTCAGTAATGACGTAATAAGTGGTGGTAGCAGATATGGATGGAGAATAACTGGCGCCTGTGCCGAGCGCTGATCCTCCTGTACTTGCTGCATACCAACTGATAATACCCGAGGTGGCAGTAGCCGAAAGATTGACTACACCGGTTCCACACCTTGAAGCCGGTGTAACAGAAGAAATACCTACCACGGTAATAATGGATGCGGATGAAGTAACAGCGCCACTGCAGCCACTCCCGCTGGACACCTTCAACCGGTAAGAAATGATACCGGTATTATTTACCGGTGGTAAATAAGTTTTTAATATAGCACCGGTAATGGTGGCATAAACACCTGAAGCATTTGTTTCCCACTGGTAAAACAAATTACTGCCACCTGTAACTGTGCCGGATAATGAAACAAGGTTATTTAAACAGGTAGTAGCGGAGGAAGATATAGATACAGCAGTTGGCGCTGTGGGGGTAATTATCAAGATTGTAAAAGGACTACAGGTGGAACGGTAGCCGGTACCTGATTCCGTTACGGTAGCCCTGAATTTATAATTGTTTGATGCCCCCACAATAGTGAGCCGGTTAGTAGTTGCACCGGAATAGCTGCCTCCATTGGATACCATGAACCAGGTATTGCCACCATCGGTTGATTGTTCCCAAAGATAGGAAAGTAACCCTCCGTATGCAGGGCTGGCAATCACTTCCAGGTTGGCTGTACCTCCTGCGCAAATGGAGCTGTTGGTTTTCTCTATATTCTGCGAAATATTAGGCGCCATCTCAATGGCATGGGTATTAAATGCAATAAATGCATAATCGCTTGTTCCGCTCGGCGTAATTTTAAGTGCTGCCACTTGCCCATAATTAGCCAGGGTAATTCCAAAATCAGCTATTTTAAAACCAACCAGCCGTATGTTGCGGGTGGTATTTGCGCTAAATGAGCTGAACCCCATTGCTGAATTAAACGGTGCGCCGGGGCTTAAGTTAAATAAATCTAAGCCGTAAGTGCCTAGTTTGGTAAGCAAGGTCATATCTTGGGTAATTGAATTCCCCACTGTATTACCCGATGAATCTACAAATTGAAAAACATCATTTCCGCTTGATGGATCAGCTATCTGTGTAATCAGGATATCAGGTTCCGCATCAAATATTTTAGACGAGTCAATGAGGTGGATATCAAAGGTCATGATGGCGCTTACCGGTAAATTGGTAATCCCTGTCCCCATATTTAAACCCTTTGGGCCATCCGTTAATACATCTTTAACGGTAAGGCCGGCAACAGCAGATGCATTGGCAACAGCAGCATTTCCATCTACTTTATTGGCCATGGCAAGATATATACTGGAACCGGAATTGGTACCCGCTATATTGGCTACCGGTAACGACCGGTAATCGCCGGCAGTATAATTGATACCCTGCCCGGTTAGTGTAGCATTATTGACTCCAGTTGAATACGTTATGCCATTATAGGTAAAGGCTAGCAGGTTATGGGAGTCATCGGGGTTAATGCTATTGTTGCTGACAGTAGTAGTGGGCCAGTATCCTGCGAAATCGGTAATAATACCTGATAACGGTAGATAATAGAACCCTGTTTTTGTTGCAGTTTGTCCGCCTTTTGTTACACTCACCGAACCAGCAATCGTAGCGGGGACAACCGCACTAATCTGTGTGGATGATAACACCATAAAAGAAACCGCCGGCACACCACCAAAACTTACAGCACTGGCACCTGTAAAATTAGTACCTGTAATGGTTACTGTATTACCTAAGGCAGCAGAAGCAGGTGTAAAGGAACTTACCACGGGTGCCTGTGAAAAAAGCTGTTGAGAAAAAAATAGCTGGAAAATAAAAATACACTTCAACATCCACCGTTGGGAAATAATACCGGAAAGTACTGTGTTAGCAATGCTTTTCATAGGATGGGTTCAGGATAAGCGTAACCAAATACAAAATACAGGTATTTAATGTATTACCTGTAATATGCTATTAAAGAAACGTTACGGTGAGAACGAAGTAAACGGATATAAATTGCCCGTGACAAGCATTTGTGGATAACAATCATATTTTAAACTAATAACGAACGGATGTTGCACCTTTCATTTCACGTGCGTTATACTGAAAATTTACTTTTTATCGCAGGGTATTTTTTAATACTAAGATCGAGGGCGTATATACATCCCATTTTTTTGTAAATTCTTCTGGTACGGCACCCACTGGAAAATGAGCGTTGCCCAAAACAATATCAATATCGCCATCGGCATCAATATCCCCGGCGTCCATGGTTATCCATCTGCCTGCCGTGGCTTCATTAACAGAATAAGGCTTAAAAGAAAGATTGCCTTTGTTATCCCAATAAATAAAACTTTCTTCGGGCGAGTTTTTATAATCGGGAAAAAAAGCGATGGATGCAATATCGATATCACCGTCTGCATCAAAGTCCCTTGCAATGGCCTTTCCGATACCATTTACGGGCAAAAATATCACCTCACTAAAATTATTTTTTCCATCGTTTAAATAAATTCTTATACCATGATATGCTTTTAAAATTGGTGGATAATCGCCGTTATCTCCATTGGTAGCGATTATATCAGGATATCCATCCGCATTAAAATCGGCCAATTCAAAATAATTAGATCCATAGGATGGTGGTAATTGCAAAATTCTTTCTTCTTTAAACTTATTATTGCCCTGGTTATAATATATCAAAAGACCTTCATCGCCTTGTGCCATCAATGCGATAATATCAGGTAACCCATCCTTGTTAAAATCATGCACGGTTGTTTTGATGGAGCCTGGCAAAGGCCTTAAAATATGTTTTACAAATTGACTGGCTCCCTTATTTTCAAACCAGCTTAGTTGCCCTGTTGTATTGCCAAATTCACAAACAATAATATCTTCCAGCTGATCAGCATTTAAATCCGCATAAGTTGCGCAAACAGGGCGTTGCAGGCTGTCGAGTAATGTAGCCGTTTTTTTACCCGGAAAATTTATTGAAAGAAGTTTGCCTTCTTTGCTATCTGAAGGTTGCAGTACACCCATCGTTAACGCAAATAGAAGGGTATCACTCACATGCAGATGCGACACACCCAATGCAACGCGGAAAGAATCTGCTACAGTATTGTCCGCAGACATTGCATACACCTGTTGTGTAATACCATCACCAAAAAAATAATACTTTCCCGATGAACCAGCATTTACCATTGTAGTAGCCGGGGGCTGAATACCAAAAGCAGGGATTTGCACCGTGAATTGATTCAATCCAGTCTCAATCGTTTTTGCTTCACCTTTTACGGGTTCTTCTGGAGAGGCCGTTGTATAATACTGAACAATTTTGTTCCATTGCTGTAAATTAATTACTGCGGCATTTCCATTTTCGATATAATGGTTTAAACCAAGATAGCGGAAACCGAC
>JANPIJ010000237.1:0-2595 GCA_031424955.1 Ferruginibacter sp.
CACATTCACCAACGCCGCCGGGTTGGGTGCATTGTAAGCCATATTGATATTGGGACCCTGCAAGGCAAGCGGCATGGCACCGCCAATTTGAATGGCCACAGGATCGGGGCTGGTAGCATTGGGATAACCATCCGGAAAGCCAGGGTAAGTAGCATCCAGCTGCCGGCCCAACCAACCCGTATCGGGCGTGGGTAAAGTATTGGAGCCTGTGAACCAGATATCCTGTGCCTGGAAATGACTAAAATTAGGATTGGGATAAGACACACCCTGCACCAGGTTTACTTTTCCTTCGTTGAACATATCTCTCAACCCCGTCATGGCCGGGTGAAGCCCGGTAGTGGTGGTGCCATTCAATGGAAGCACCGATGCCGAAGGGAGCATGAGGCTAGGCCTTGCGCTATTTAATTCTGCATACCGGTCCAGGGGTATTACCATATTAAGACCATCGTTGCCTCCATTCATTTGTATGACCACTAAAATTTTTCCGCAGTTGGCTGCAGGTGCAGTGAGCGCCTGCAGAAATGGATGCAGGGCAGCATCGCCCGCAAAAACAGGAATACCCTTTATCATAAATGGCACAGAGAAAAGTGCGGAGTTACCTAAAAATTTTCTACGGTTCATACTGAATATTTTTTACGCTTACATCAATTGAAATTCTGCCAACTGAAGCAAAGTGGTGATCAAAGAGTTGAGCCTGGTGCGTACCAGGTTGGTATTGGTTACAGTGGGCGATGCCAAATAATTGTTCCAGGCCGTCGTCCAGTAATTATTGGTGATTTGCCCGTTTAACAGAGTAGCAATCTTTGTTTCCGATTTGAATGCTGCAGGCAGGTCCAGCGAAAAAAAGTAAGGTATCATTTCGTTGATCAATAAATCGGGATCTTGTACAATGGCATTGGGAAACTGTTGTATAAATGCAATGGCATCTATCTTAATGGAGGTGGATCCCTGGGTAAAACCCGAGATGAGCATGGTAACAAAAGTGGCTCTCCGTTGGATAGTATTAGAATTGATCCAGTTTTGGTAATAGGTAGGATCCTGGTAATAGGCCTTCCAGCCAGAAACGGTGGGCACCAGGCCCAGGCCTTGCTCAAGGTTATTGTTGGCATAATTTTGCAAATAATTCCAGATCACATATTGATTGTACACTTGCGTGGCACTCACTGCCGGTGTTGTATTTACATTAAATGTGCGCAGCAAACCAGCCATATAATCTACCGGGCTTTTGATCATCACGCCACGGTTGGCCACATCATAAAAGTGCTGGCTTTTTAGCAGGGTTCTCATCACGGGGGCAATCTCCCAGTTACTGCTTACCAGCAGTGTAGCCATGGGTACAATCACATTGGCTTCAATGTTTGCATCTATATCGTAATACACAAAAAAGCGGTAAAGCCTTCGGCTGATATATTTCGCAATCGTGGTTTGTTGTTGTGTAAAAAGCAGATCGAAAAATACATCAAATTCATTGGCACCATTAACGCCCGTTTGATTGTTGATGGTGGTATTGCCAAAATTAGAGGAGAACGTTTTGTTGGTTTGATTGTGATAGCTTGCATTAAATGCGCTCACCAGCGGGTAAGCGGCATTAAAATTTGCTACCCGCCAGCCAGACAATACTTTGGCTGCTGCCTGCACATCGGCTTCGGTGTAATTTTGAGTAGGTACTTTGCCCAGCGTAAAAAGCTCCATCAGCTCCCGGGCAAAATTTTCGTTGGGTGCCGATGCGGTGCTAAACTGATTGCCGAGGTAAACCAGCATGGCCGGTGTTTTAGCAATGTTTTTTATCAGGGTTTTAAAGTTGCCCAAGGCATTGTTTCGTAGGAGCATCATGTAGTCATGGCATGCCGGGGCGGAGTTGCTGCGTTGATCCCGCACGTCTTCAAAATTTACCGGTATAAAATGATACCAGAAGCTCATCATCTTTTCCCGGATGGTTGTGGGCTCGTTTAACAACACCCCCCAATGCCATCCTATAAGGCTTTGTTGCCGGTAGCCATTGTTGGTCTGATCATCCGGGTTCACATAAGTAAGATTGTTGGTCGTCCAGCTTTCTCCCAATAATATGCCGCCACTGTCTGGTAAAAGTGATTGATAAAAGTTGAGCGGCGTGGGAGATGGCTGATTGATGGGAGCTAAGGTTAGTAAACTATCCACTGCATTGCTCATGCTGGTTGCCAAAAGCGCATCCAGTTCTGCTTTTTTAACTCCATAACCTACCCGGCGCAAAAGGAAGCTGGCTTCCCACACGCTCCAGCTACCTGTGTAAGGTGCTAGTCCGCTGGTAATATTTCCGACCCTTTCTGTTTGTTGTTCTCCCGGAGTGGGTACCGCAACCTCGGTACTGTAACGCCGGTTACCCAATGCCTTCCGGGCATATTTGTCAAACAGTGGATCGTTGCTATCGGGCCTGTCATCCACAGCTGACGTTGTCTTTTGCCCAAGGAGGTTTTGGAGAAACTCTTTCCTTTTTAGTTTTTCTTGTGCCATAAATTAAAAACGATTGGGGTAATCTTATTATTACGATGTGAACAATTAAATACTTGCCTGCTACGGCGGTTTCAGAATTGTGTAGGGTAAGAAACGGTAGATAAG
>JANPIJ010000238.1:0-1518 GCA_031424955.1 Ferruginibacter sp.
TCGAAATTTTTTAATTCGCAGGCAAAGCGTGTTTTGAACTTCGACGCGTCGAACTGTGTTATTAAGTTTGCTCCCGATACACCATTGATCAAGCCGTTCCAGAAATCCTGCAAATTATTGCCGAGGGGTGTTATTGCGCCAATGCCAGTAACAACTACACGTTTTAGAGTCATCTGTTCCTATTTAGGTAAGAACAAATCCGCCTTAGCGTAACGCTAAAGCGGATAATCTTTTTTACATTATGCTGAACCAGGTTCAGTTATTTAGCATGTTCTTCTAGATATGCTACGGCCTGTCCAACGGTTGTAATGGTCTCAGCCTGCTCATCAGGGATGGAGATGTTGAATTCTTTTTCGAATTCCATAATTAATTCAACGGTATCCAAAGAATCAGCTCCTAAATCATTAGTGAATGAAGCCTCATTGGTAACCTCTGCTTCTTCAACTCCTAACTTGTCAACTATTATCTTTTTTACCCTGGTTGCGATGTCTGACATTTTTGTAAAGTTTAGTTACGGCTGCAAAAATATAGTTTTTGAGATAATCTGAACAAATAGCAGCGTATTAATTATAGAAACCGGTAAAAGGTAAATACTTATATTGCAATAACCAAACCATCATAAAATTTTTACGACAGCATGGCGCTTAAGCTTATAGATCATGGCTCCCCGGAATACCAGCAGATGGTACAGTTAAGAAATGACATATTACGAAAACCACTAGGACTATCCTTTCAGCCGGATGAGCTGGAAAAAGAAAAAGACGATATACTTATTGCTGCTTTTGAAGATGACCGGATGTTAGGATGTTGCATGCTGATAGAAGCCGATCCGGGAACCGTTCGTTTACGCCAAATGGCAGTATTGAACAATCTGCAAGGTAAAGGGATCGGAAAGGCGTTGATGCAATTTGCTGAAAATATAGCCCGTGACCGTGGCTTTCGCCGGATTACCATGCATGCGAGGAAATCAGCGATCGGGTTTTATGAAAAGCTGGGGTATTCCGTAAGCGGGGAAGAGTTCCAGGAAGTGACCCTTCCCCACGTAGAGATGGAAAAACAGCTGCTTACTTAATAAACTTAATAGAGAAAGGATATTTATACAATTTGTTCTCACTCGCTCTGATCGTAGCAATAATTACCAGCACCAGGTTGGCTATTCCTAATAATACAAGGAGCGGAAATCCTATCAGCAAAAACATGAGAATAAAGCAGGCAAAGTACGCGATCAGCATCGTGAGCTGAAAGTTCAGCGATTCTTTTGCGTGCGCCGTAGCATACGGAGAATTATCTTTCTTGATTACATATATGATCAGTGGTGCGAGAAATCCTGCGAAAATGGAAAGTATGTGCGAGAGGATGGCCATTGTTTTATCATCGCTTGAGGGCGCAACAAGAACGGGCTCATCAGTCCCGAGGAATGTGTTTGTCTGGTTCATTGTTAAGGGAGTTTGATACAATTTAACATTTTTCCGGACAATTTGATCAAACAGATCAAGCTAAAGATTCCATTTTACATGC
>JANPIJ010000239.1:0-17639 GCA_031424955.1 Ferruginibacter sp.
AAAATTTGCGGCCGCTACCATTTTTACTATTTTACTATTGTTATGGATGGCCGTTACTTCGCTGGTATTCAGCTTACTCATATTTGGCTCAGATGATATGCTGATCTTTCGTTCCAAAGGAGATGAGTCACAGATTTTACTGATCACCAAAGATGATGTGATCTGGCGTTACCTGGCCGCATTTGCATACGCTACAGTTGCACTAACCGTTATTGCAGCGCTGTCATTGTTCCTCTCCATATTTGCGGAAAATTCCATCGGCCCCATTATTGCTACGGTTTGTATTGTAATTGTGTGTACCATTATATCCAATATCAATGTACCCATCATTGATAAAAATGTAAAACCATTTCTCTTTACTTCCTACCTGGTAGGGTGGAAGGGATTTTTTTACATCGCTACAACTGATGAAGGAATACCCATAAAAGGCAGTATTGAAAACTGGCCTGCCATAAGGAACAGCCTGTCAATACTGCTGCTGCATATTGTGGTATTGGTTGGTGCATCGGTTATTGTTTTTAAAAAGAAAGATATTTTATCCTAAAAAAATTATGATGATGAAGATGTTGAAAGGAATACTACTGGCTGGTTTTGTATTTACAGCAGTAGCGGTAAAAGCGCAGGAAGATGTAAATACCCTGATAAAAAAAGTGAGTGCCAGAATAGACCGGGTGAATAACTATGAAGCCGACGGCAAAATGAAAACCAATGTTACCTTTTTAAAAGTGCCCGAATCGGCGGTAAAGATCTATTTTAAAAAGCCCAACAAGCTAAAAATAAAAAATGAAAAGGGGATTTCGTTTGTGCCCAAGGGTGCGGTAAGCATCAACCTGAGTAATATCATTAACGGAAGCAATTATACCGCATTGGATGCAGGCACTGATAAAATCGGCAACACGCTGGTGAGGGTGATAAAATTATTGCCCGAAGATGACAATGCAGATATTGTATTATCTACGGTGTACATAGATGAAGCCAACCAGGTGATCAAAAAAGCAAAAACAACCACCCGTGAAAATGGCAGTTATCAATTGGAAATGACATATGGCAAATACATCGCCTATGGCCTGCCGGACAAAATCCTTTTTACTTTTAATACAAAGGATTACAAACTTCCCAAAGGTGTTACATTTGATTTTGATGATGGAAAGGAAATAAAAAAGACCACCCCTGACAACCTGAAGAAAAACCAGGGAATAGCAGAGATCAGTTTTGATTCATACCTGATTAACAAGGGTGTTTCGGATACGGTGTTTTAAGCAGAGGATGTTTACGCTTGCGCTAAATATGTCACTATAATTTTGTTGTATGCCAGCTAACAGTTCATAGAATTGAAATCCCGTGATAACTTTGTAGATTTGATGTTATGAAGACGCTGATATTAGAACTTCCAGACACAGTTAATATAAACGAGCAGGAGGCAAAAACTTTACTTGCTGCCAGGTTATATGAGAATGAAACCTTATCATTGGGCTAGGCAGCCGAATTGGCCGGCTATTCAAAAAGAACTTTTATGGAATTGCTAAGTAAATATGAAGTTTCTATCTTTAACTATCCGGCTTCGGAAATAGAAAACGATGTGTTAAATGCAACCAAAATGAGAGATGCTGATAAATTGGGTAGATTTAGGGTTTAAGTTTTGTAGAAGACTTTTTCTTCTTTATCCATTCCGTAATTTGAACAAGTTCACCTTTGGACATGCCTTTACCACTCATGCACGAACCTCCAATGTTTTCAGGAGTTATTGGCAATTTAAAAGTAGTATTTTTAGCTGTTTTCATACTGTAAATTTAAGAAATTAAAAATAAATGTCGATTAGTTTTTTTGCATTTTTGTCATTAATCGCCATTCTAAGACCAGTTATTATAGTTGCTCCTAACCTTTTGTAATAGGGGATTAGTTTGTTTTTCGCTTCAAATGTGATAAACCCATCAAGTTCTAAATCGACAGAGATTTTACAACAAAGAGCAACCATGCTTTTACCAACTCCGTCATATAAAAGCAGAGGCTTTTTATTAATTAAATTAGTTTCCATATTATAGCAATCGAGAACTCCAATGGAAGGCTTAAAAGCAACTAAACCTTGAATTATATGTTCTTCATTTTCTTTATAAAGTTTGTAAACAAAAACACCTTCTTTTTTGAGTTTTACGAAATCAAACACAAAATAATCGGAATGTTGGCTTATTTCTATATTGTTGGCAGGGCACCCAATAAGATTAAATTTTTTTCCTGTAGGGTTATAAACAATACTGTTTTTTAATAAATAAATATTATTCATACAGCTAATTTACTATAAACTGTAAATGTTTTACAAAAACTCACTTGTGAAGCTTTCAAGAATTGGCTGCAATTAACAAATGCACAAAGCTATAATCTCTGACACGGCTGCATTGTGAAGCTTAAATGAGTAAGCCAACGACGAATGCAACCCATACTGCATTGCATAGGTGATGTACGGGCAATTCGGAGCTTGACCTGCCCAGCCAATCAGTTAAATTGAAAACGAAAATTTTAATTTTAAAAACAGTTGAATCGGTGAGGTCAATCCCCAAAACAAACCTGATGTTGAGTTACAGTTTAAGTTAGATTTTAAAGCCCCGGATGTTGTCTATAGTTTGTTAACGGCAGAATTTATTTTCATAAGGTATTCTTAAAGGCAATTTCAACTTTGTCGAAAAAGGTTTATTTGATTTTCTTGCTGGTATCCATTTTGGCATAAGCTGAATAACTCTCAAGAACTCATTATCAATAAATTGATTGAGGGGACGTATAATATTTATGTCCTTAACAATTCCCTTTTTGTCAATTGTAAATTGAGCAATAACTACTCCTGAAGTATCCGGAAATTTAAGTATGGCTTTGTTAAGGGTCTTATCCAGAAAACAAAAAAGTTGTTTTTCACCACCAGAAAAAACTGGATTAGTTTGTACTGGATCAGTAAGGATTGATTCGTCATTTATCTGGCTATATGAATTGAGTAGGAATGTCTGGGATAGTATTGACAAAATAAATACTTTAAATATTTTCACTGGAGTGCTCATAGTTTTGCCGTTAACAATGTATCAGATAATCCCCTTCACAAAACCTACTCCGGCACCTCCGTTATCTTCTCATCCACCGCATTGGCAACGATAGCTTTACTGATCTTCTTTAATGGGTTTTGCCGTTGCATTTCATATTCCCTGCGGCTGTTGATAATATCCACACATTTAAAAATGGCTTCCCTGAAAGAACTTTCATCCGCCATGTTTTTACCGGCAATATCAAAAGCGACTCCATGATCCGGTGAGGTACGCACACCAGGCATGCCCCCGGTATAATTTACGCCTTCGCCAAGCGCCAGTGATTTAAAGGGTATTAATCCCTGGTCGTGGTACATGGCGAGTACGGCATCAAATTTTTCATATTGCCCCCGGGCAAAAAATGCATCCGAACTATACGGGCCAAAACAAAATATATCGCGTTGCTTCGCATCTTTAATGGCAGGTTTAATTATTTCTTCTTCCTCCTTTCCAATCAGCCCCTCATCCCCTGCATGTGGGTTTAAACCCAATACCGCTATTTTGGGTTTATCAATTCCAAAGTCTTTTTTCAAAGAGGAGTTTATTAATTGTAGTTTGCTCAGAATGTTTTCCCTCGTAATAAACGGTGCAATATCCTTTACCGCAACATGCTCGGTAACCAACGCCACCCGCATATTTTCAGCAATCATAAACATGATCACATCCGGCACACCGAATAAGTTTTTCAGGTAAGGGGTATGGCCGGTAAAATTAAACTCTTCCGATTGTGTATTCTTTTTGTGAATGGGTGCCGTTACCAGCCCGTCAATTTTTCCATCCTTTAATGCCTGTGCCGCGGCAACCAAACTCAATACAGCATATTTTCCCCCGGTTTCATTTAACACCCCAGGGGTTATTGCTACCTCTTCTTCCCAGCAATTATACAGGTTTACCTGTTTGTGATTAATGCGGCTGGAATCTTTAATACTGGAAAAATTGAAATTAATGTCTGGCAGCGCCTTCCTGTAAAAGTTTAATACCTTATTACTTGAAAATAATACCAGCGTGCATAATTCGAGTAAGCGGATATCACTAATCGTTTTAATGATGATTTCAAGGCCAATGCCGTTTACATCGCCGCAGGATATGCCGATCACCGGCTTGTTTTCAGAATAGTTATTACTCATTACAAAAAAATATGGCTGTTATTAAAATTGCAAGTTACTAAATTACGTTTGGTTATCTTGGTAATGGTTAATGATACCCGTTATTTTCCCCAATTGAATATGAAACAACGCTCCATCAGGATCACCACTTTGTTGATTACCGGCATAATAGCATGTACCAGTCTTTTCTTTGTACCGGATTCTGCAATCAAAGCTGACAAAAAATTGTCTGCCTATTTTATGGAACAAACAAAATTATTAACAGGCGAGATCAGAAGCCTCCGCTTGCTGCAACAGCAAAAAGTCCCTCTAAAACAACAGCAGGCCAATTTCTGTAGGGCAAGAAATATTTATAAAAAGATAGAAGCGCTGGTAGAATACTATTACCCGCCGGAGGCAAAGCTCATCAATGGCCCCAACCTGTTGCAGGTAGAAGCTGACAATACCAACCTGCCGGTAAAGCCCCACGGCTTCCAGGTAATAGAAGAAATGCTTTTTGCAAAAACCTACCCTGCAGCAAAAATGGCTGAGGAAACCAGCCATTTGCTGGGAACCTTACAACAACTATCAACAAAAATTCCGGAGCTGCAAATAGAGGCAAGACGTATTTTTTATGCGTTGCGGCTACAACTGTTTCGTACAGTCGCACTCGGCATAACCGGTTTTGACTCACCCGTTGCCAGGCGGTCGGTAGCGGAAGCAGGTGCAAATATGAAAGGTATAAAAGAAATGGTACTACTGTATGCCGATAAACAACAGCAGCAGGTTCCGGAGATAAAAAAACTATTACAATTGCTCACTGCCACTGAACAATGGCTTGCTGTAAATACCAGGTTTGATAGTTTCAACAGGGCTTACTTTATCAGGGAAATGGCGAATCCGGTTGCTTCGTTGTTATTAGATGTTCAGTTGGTTTTACATATTCCCGTATTGGCTGGCAACCGGCCATTTAAAAATGATGCCCGCCACCTTTTTGCCAAAGACATTGTAAATATGGATTTTTTTGATGGCAACAATAATGAGGAGTTGCAGCTAACCACGGAGAAAATCATGATCGGTAAAAAGCTTTTTTACGATTCATTGCTTAATCCAACCACCAGGCGTTCCTGTGCCAGTTGCCATATCCCGGAAAAAGCCTTTACCGATGGACTAACGAAAAGCCTTTCCATAGATGGGCATAGCAGTTTACCACGCAATGCCCCCACCTTATGGAACGCCGCCTTACAAAGCGCCCAGTTTTGGGATAACAGGGTGGCTACACTGGAACAACAAATAGAAAAGGTAATTACCAACAAAATGGAAATGGATGGCAACCTGGAAGAAGCTGTCAATTACATCTTTAAGGATAGCAGTTATTTTGCGCTTTTTTCCAAAGCCTATGGTAGTGAAAGAACAGCGTTATCCTATCGCAACGCCATTAATGCGATTGCCTCCTACATCCGATCTTTGGTTGCGCTTAACTCAAGAGCAGATCAGTATTTACGGGGCGAAACTAACTCCATGAACAGGGCTGAAATAAACGGGTTCAACCTTTTTATGGGTAAGGCAAAATGTGCCACCTGTCATTTTGTTCCTTTCTATAATGGACAGTCACCTCCCTATTACGACCGGCAGGAAGCCGAAGTAATAGGTGTGCCGGCGAAAAAAAACGGCAAAACTGTGGATGAAGATGAAGGCAGGTATAACCAATACAAAGTTGCCCTGCTCCGGTACCAGTTTAAAGTACCCACCTTAAGGAATATTTCCTTTACTGCCCCTTATATGCACAACGGCGTTTTTTCTACACTGGTTGAAGTAGTGGATTTTTACAATAATGGCGGAGGCTGGGGCCAGGGAATTTACCTCCCAAACCAAACACTGCCCAGGGAGAAATTATTGCTGAGCGACAATGAAAAAAACGACCTGGTGGCATTCCTAGGGGCTTTAACGGATACCGGTATGGTAAAAAAGTAGCGGCGAAAGTAATTGTACTTAATTGTACTTCCGAAAACTACTCTACTGTTAAGAAAAGGGTATTTGGTAACAATAAATTGATGAATTATTAGTTCGTATTGTATAATATTGGACTTCATATTGGTTTTAGGCCATGTTGTGCCCAATACTATCTACCCTATCTTAACTAAATCAAACAAAATGAAAAAAGTTTACCTGCTTTTTTTTATACAGGTGGCCTGCTTACATTTTTTGGCAAATCATTCCATTGCACAAGACACGCTTATCCGGTATGGGCAAAATCTTGCCGGTGCTCCTCAATGGAATTATTATGGTGGTGGAAATAGTTTAAATGCAGTAGCATGGAAGGATCTTACCTACCCTGAAACTGGTTGGATAACCGGTAATTCAGCGCTTGGCTTTGGTGCATCCGCACCAGTTCGTAATACCAATATCCCCGAAAATAATAGTTCTGCCGGTGGTGGAATCGCAGGCTCCAGGTATCCCACGCTTTATTTTAGAAAAAAGATCAATATCCCCAACCCAGCGTCTTATACCAATTTTAAGATCAACGCAAAGTTTGACGATGCAATCGTTGTATGGGTAAACGGTAATGAGGGCTACCGGAATAATATCACCGCAAATCCCGGGTATGCCACCTGGGCTACCGGATCAATTTCGAATAATAACGGGGCCACTGCATTGAGCGGCAGTATTAACTCATCCTATTTTGTAACCGGTGACAATATCATTGCAGTAGAAATACACCAGGTAAATGCAACCAGCAGCGATCTTTTTTTTGACATGGAGCTAATTGCCAATACCGGTTCGGGCGCTTCAGTTACCCGCAACCCATACCTGCAGATGGGCAATCAAAATGCCATTACCCTTAGATGGAAAACGGATATTGCTACCAATAGCCGCGTAAGGTACGGCACCGCATTAGGCAGCCCTGCCAGTGTTACAGATAGCAGTAATATTACAACAGACCACGAGGTAAGGATTAGTGGACTAATAGCTGATACAAAATACTATTATGAAGTGGGGGAATTTGCCGGAGCCACATTTACCAAACAACAGGGCGCTGCCGATAATTATTTTACCAGTTTACCGCCTCCTTCTGCTACCCGAAGCATCCGGATTGTAGCTTTTGGAGACTGCGGCCGCAATGAGTTTTCCTATCAAACCAATACCTTAAATGCTTACAAAGCTTTTGTAGGTTCGCCAGCAACCGCGGCCGATGCCTGGTTGTTACTGGGAGATAATGCCTACAATAGTGGTCTTGCTGCTGAGTATGATGCGAATTTTTTTGGTGTCTACGGATCTAATATTTTAAAAAACCACCTCCTGTTCCCGGTGCCGGGCAATCACGATTACGCTAACCTGGAGTCCAACAAAACCAACCGGGCATTACCTTATTATTCCAATTTCAACCTCCCGAAAAATGCCGAGTGTGGCGGGGTTGCTTCCAATACTGAGGCTTACTATTCCTATAATATCGGCGATATTCATTTCCTGGCTTTGGATTCTTATGGAAAAGAAGGAGCCAATACCTTGTATGATACCCTGGGCGCACAGGCAGTATGGGTGAAGGCAGACCTCGCCGCCAATACTAAAAAATGGGTGATCGCTTACTGGCATCACCCTCCTTACACTTTTGGCAGCCACAGCTCCGATAGTGAAACAGACCTGCAGGCGGTGAGGGATAAATTTATACGTATACTGGAAAGAAACGGGGTAGACCTGGTTATCAATGGACACAGCCATGCTTATGAAAGATCTTATCTGTTAAAAGGCTTTTTCGGCAATAGCAACACTTTTTCCAAACCAGTTCATGCAGCAGACAATTCTTCGGCTAAATACAATGGCAGTGTAAATTCCTGCCCATACAATTTCCGTTCCGGCAAAATCAATCATGGAACGGTGTACGTGGTTGCCGGTTCATCCGGTGCCGGCACAGCATCTACTTATTCGCAGTTTAATGACCCCAACGGATCGCACCCGTTTTCGTTAAATGCAGGCGGTTGTTTTATTTTGGATATCCAGGGTAACCGGCTCGATGCTAAATTCCTAAGAGATAATGGAACTATTGGCGATAATTTCACGATCATGAAAGATGTAAAACAGTTTAAAGACACGCTTATTCTCACAGGCCAATCGGTAACACTTAACCCTTCGTGGATCGGTGGATATAACTGGATAGACAATGGTGGGCTCACTACTTCCGCTATAACTGTTACTCCCCCCTTAGGCGAAAACATATACCGGGTAGTAGATAGTGTGGGTTCAAAAACCTGCCTTCAGGATTCATTCAGGGTATTGGTTTCAATACCGCTGGCTGCAACAGCGGTCAATTATTCTGCCCGTTTGATCAATGACAAAGTATTAATGAAATGGACAATATTAAAAGAACAAGGCAATAGTAATTTCCTGGTTGAACGATCTGTTGATGGAAGCAGATTTTTACCGGTTGCGAAAGTTTCCTGGAGAGGGAATTCAACCCCAAACAGAAATTATCAATACCAGGACGAGGCCCCATTATCCGGCATAAGCTTTTACCGGCTCTCACAGGTTTCCGAAGATGGCTTGATCAAAATTGTTGGACTGGAAAAAATCAACAACTTAAAAAGCGGCAACTTACAAATAATACCAGTTGCCGGAAATTATGGTGGATGGCCTTCTGTAATCATTCGTACCATGGTAACAGGATCGCTTATCATGAAGGTGATTGATATTAATGGAAGAGTCATTCAAAAAGAACAATTTATGAATGTGGCCGGAGAAAACAGGAGAACACTGGCGGTAAAAGGCGGTACTTACTTTATTGAAGTGATGAATGGGAAAGGAGAAAAAGCAGTAAAAAAAATAATTATACAGTAGCATTTCCGACACCGGTAATTAACAAGGTGTCGTTTATAATATGAAGGGAAATGGTGATTAAATTTAGCGGGAGGAGGTAAAATAGAAAAAATAACGTTACCTCACTCATGAAAATCCTTACTCATTATTTTGCCGGCCTTTATTACAAATGTTGTAAAGATCAAATCCCTATGAAAAAGAAACTAATCATTCTTATATCCTGCTGCCTGGCAATTGGGTTAACCGGTTTTACCCAGGTAATCAGGCCCTTTACTCCCAGGTATTCCAATCCTTCGGTGAGAGGAAATATTGTATATGTTGCAAATAGTATCATTTCTACCAATGGCATTGGAAGCGGCTCACCTGGAACGGGCGAAGCACCACCGGCAGGATCCACCACCAATAACGGCGGAAACGGAATTAATATTGATATTGACAATACCACCACTACCATCATTCCTTATGCCACCAACTGGAAATATCTTGATAACAATACAAGGCCCGCAGGTTGGGCAACTATGGGCTATAGTGATCTCTCATGGTCATCCGGAACGTTAACATCTGCAGCCAAAGATTTCGGATATGGCGACGGCGATGAAGATATATGTGTAGGCTATGGCAGTAATTATGGAAGTTGCCCGGTAAGCCCGGCATGTAATCCAACGCCTGCAGGTTGCAGTAATAAGTACATCACCACGCTTTTCAGAAAGCAGTTTACAATAACAAGCGTTGCCGCTTTTAACGGGTTTCAATTGAATGTACACAGGGATGATGGGATAGTAATTTATATAAATGGCACTGAAGTTAGCCGCTCCAATATGCCTGCAGGTGCCATCTCCAATGCTACACTCGCTACTGCATCAGTAGATGGCGCGACAGAGAATGTGACTATTAATATCGGAACTGCCGGATTTGTGAATGGCACCAATACCATTGCGGTGGAAATCCATCAGAATGCTGTGAACAGTTCCGATCTTTCATTCAGGCTCGAAATGTTGGGACTAAGCAATAACGGTACATTCAATTCATCTTCTGCCGATCTTTCGTTGCCCTCAGCTTCCTGCTCGGAGGTATTATTTGCCGGACTCTACTGGGGCGCCGGTGAAGGTTCCAATACCGGCAGCACTGCATGGATAACCGGTGAAACTACCTGTAAACTCAAATTACCCGGAGCGGCTTCCTATCTTACGCTTACCTCTACACAAAATGATTATCACAATCCTACCTTAATCCCTGGTTATTCACATACCGGTTACAAATGTTTTAAGGATATTACTTCCCTCGTCAATTTAACCAGTCCCAACGGAACCTATACAGTTGCCGATGTGCATCCTCCGCTGGGTATTGGTGATGCTTATGGAGGCTGGACCATTGTGATTGTATACGCCAATCAATCCCTTTTACCAAGAAACCTGATTGTATTTGATGGAAATGCCGCGGTGAAAAGCGGAAGCGGAAATGTGGATGTAAATATCTCAGGCTTTTTAACGCCACCAGCCGGGCCGGTTAGCTGCGAGTTGGGCGCCGTTGTGTATGATGGTGACCGTACCTCTACAGATGCATTTGCATTCAGGCAAAATGGTGCACCTGGTTTTTATGATCTTACCCCTACAGCGGTTAACCCCACCAGCAAGGCCAACGATATGTGGAACAGTACCATCGCTTATAAAGGAGTAGTAGTTACTACCCGTGTTCCTGCATTTCAAAATACCCTAGGCTATGATGCCAACATTATAAATCTTCCTAACGCCGCCAATGCACGGCTGGGTAATAGTCAAACATCCGCCACCACCCGCTTTTCTTCACCCAGCGAAAATTATATTGTACAGGTATTGACTACCTCCATTTCGCAATACAACCCCACTTTTGCATTTGATAAAACAGCTACTGATATCAATGGCGGTACCCTGGCTCCGGGCGATAGTCTTCGCTACCAGGTAAATTATACCAATGTGGGTAATGATACCAGTATCAACACCATAATCCTCGATAATATTCCCGCAGGAACCACCTTTTTACCAGGTAGCCTTAAAATAAATGGTGTGGCAAAAACCAACGGGTCCGGTGACGACCAGTCGGAATATGAACTGGTAAATAACCGCGTGGTCTTTCGGGTAGGCACAGGGGCCAATGCTGTTTCGGGCGGATATGTGCCGATTGGGGGAAGTGGCAATGTGCAATTTGATGTGATCGTTTCTTCTTCCTGCAATATTTTAAGTTGCGTGGGTGACATAAGCAATTCGGCCCGTATCAATTATGAAGGAAAAAAATCAGGAGCCATATTGTACGACTCGAGCGGCGTAGATAATACTGGTTGTATCCTAAAAGGGCCGGTAACAAATGCGGTGGTGGGAACCTGTTTTGTACCCGGCGATACCTTACTGGTAAATAACTGCCCCGTAACTACACTTACGCTTCCCTGGAGAAAATACGCAGGGTATACCATTTATTCTGCCATGCCATTTGTTCCAGCCAATATATTTAATCCTTACAATCCGATTTCATTAACGCATGTGTACTGGGCATATTTCAACAATGGCACTGGCTGTTCCGATACCGTAAAAATCAGTGTATTTATCATTGCCTGTCCCGATATTGATGACGACAATGACGGCATACCCGACTATGTGGAACTGAATAACCCGGTAGCATTGCAGGATGCGAACGGAAATGGCATACCCAACTGGAATGACGCTACCTATCCTTCTTTTACTGATAACAACAGCGATGGCTTCAATGATAATTTTGATCCCAGTGCAGATTCAGATAATGATGGCAACATCAATTTCTATGACGCTGATTTTACCGGATACGTTGACAGTAATGGCGATGGTGTGAATGATAATATGGACAAGGACCTAGATGGCATTCCAAACCATCTTGACCTGGATAGCGACAACGACGGCATACCCGATACCGTAGAATCTTATGGGGTGGATACAGATGGAAACGGCGTTATTGATAATTATGTTGATACCGATAATGATGGCTTTTCCCAAAACGTGGATGCAAATAACACGGGTGTAAACGGCTCTGATGTGGGCCTCGGAGCTCCTGATCTGGATGGCGATGGCATTCCAAACTACCTGGATAACGATAGCGACAATGATGGCATACCTGATGTAGTGGAAGTATTTGGCCCGGATACAAACAATGATGGAAAGATAGATGGTTATACAGATTCAGACGCCGATGGTTTGGCGGATAGTGTAGATGGAGATGTGGGAAATGACGGAATTTCTGAAAATTCGGCCAATGCATTATTAAGGACAGGCCCGGATACTTCACCTGTAAATGGAAGGGCAGATAGCTACCCGTATAAAAATATGGATAATGATGGCAGGGCAAACCCCTATGACTGCGACAGTGATGGCGATGGGATAGTGGACGTGATAGAAGCAGGACTTCCGGATGCCAATTACGACGGATGGGTAGATGGTGCAATCGGATCAGATGGCTGGAGCAATACGATAAAAGTGATGTTGGCGCTCAACCTTCGGAATACCGATGGCCGGGGCAATCCCGACTACCTGGATATTGACGCAGATGATGACGGCATCCCCGATAATATTGAAGGAATGGCAACCTTCACCTACCTGTTACCTTTGAACCTGGATACGGATAATGATGGTCTTGACAACCGGTACGATTCCAGGTCGGGGTATGGAGGGCCGGGGATTTTTGTGTATGACAAAGACAGCGATGGCATACCGGATTACCGAGACCTGGACACAGATTCAGACGGCATACCGGATATCGTGGAAGGCAACGATTTTAACCTCAATGGACTTGCGGATGACAATGTAACCCTCACCTTACTGGATATGGACGGTGATGGATTAGATGATCGGTTTGATAACCTTAATTCGGTTACCAATATAAAGGGTACTTCTTTTAATATGGGGAATGGCGGTACTTTTTCCGGTGATGCATCACCCGGTAGCCGTACACCGGTGCAGCAAACACCTCCCGGGGCACCAGACAGGGACTGGCGGTCAGTTGGCACCGTAGTAAGCATGAAGTTGTTTGAGCTAACGGGTACCCGTCAATATACCCATGCCTTATTAAACTGGAAAATTATCACAAAGGAAAATGTAGACCATTTTGAGTTGGAACGAAGCATCAACAATGGCCCTTATGAAACAACTGCAGCAATTCACCAGGACGTTTATTTAAATGAATTGCAAAGTTTTAGTTACAGCGATAATATTTCCGGAATCCCATCCGAAACAATTATGTACCGGATAAAACTGGTGCCAAAATCGGGCAATGCAAAATACAGTAATACATATACCATTCACCAGGGCTTCAAACAACCACTTTTCATTGCACCTAATCCGGCCAGGGATTATGTGAACATCAGTTTTTATTCTGATAAAAATACAACCGTAGCCATACGGCTGCTCGATAATAATGGCAAAACAGTACTGATACAAAAACAGCCTGTTTTTAAAGGAAACAATGTGGTGAAGCTGATTAACCTGAATAAATTTACGGATGGTTTATATTCCATACAAATGCAACTGAACGGTGAAATGACGATGGGCAAAATCATATTACTAACTTATAAATAAAATAACTGCCCCCTTATGCAAAAGCCCTTTCAGTCAACTGAGAGGGCTTTTGTGTACTTTTGCTTTCATGTTTAGAATTAAAAAATCACTGGGCCAGCACTTTTTAAAAGATGAGGTCATTATTCAAAAAATTGTGGATGCCCTAAATGAAGATCCGTTTGCTAACCTGCTGGAAGTAGGCCCCGGCGGTGGCGCATTAACGAAACACCTGGTTAAAATACCCGGTATCAATTTTAAGGCAGTGGAACTGGATGACGAAAAAACAGCCTACCTGTTAAAAACATTCCCTTCGCTGAAGGATAACCTGATCAGTCAAAGTTTTTTAGACATTGATGAACCCTTTGATGAACCTTTTACGGTGATTGGCAATTTCCCTTATAATATTTCCACGCAAATTTTATTTAAAGTATTGGATTGGAGAGACAAAGTACCGGTAGTGATTGGCATGTTTCAAAAAGAAGTAGCCCAGCGTGCAGCGTCTAAAGAAGGAAGCAAGGTCTATGGTGTATTGAGTGTGCTGATACAGGCATTTTACGAAGTGGAATATTTATTTGATGTAAGCAACCAGTCTTTTAACCCGCCGCCAAAAGTGGAAAGTGGGGTAATCAGGCTGAAAAGAAAGACCACTGATTTATCCGTTAAAAGTGAAAGGGCTTTTAAAGTATTGGTTAAAACAGCGTTTAACCAGCGCCGGAAGACACTGCGGAATGCGGTAAAAAGTTTATTTACGGCCGAAGTATTGCAGGATGAATTGTTTAATAAACGTGCAGAAGCACTGAGTGTGGAAGATTTTGCAGCACTTACTTTTAGAATGAGTTGAAAGGAGTTGTCAATAAAATGATTTAAAACAAACTGATGAAAACCGTATCCCTAATCCCTGTACTACTGATTTTCCTGGCTTCCTGCTATACTCCCAGGTACATGTATAGTCCGTCTGCTCATAATGTGCCGGTGCTGGTACAGAAAGGAGACAGTAAATTGTCAGCCATGTTATCTTCCAACCTGTCGGAAAAATCTGTTTCTAACAACAGAACAAATGAAAGTAAAAGCCGTGGCTTCGACCTGCAGGGAGCCTATGCCATCAGTAATAATTTTGCAATACAGGCCGGTTATTTTAAAAGAACAGAAAGCAATAACGGCGATTCAGAAGCTGGCAGGTTAGATAGTTCGGTTATTAACTACAAAAGAAATCTCACCGAATTTGGCCTTGGCTATTTTAAATCATTACATCGCAGGGACAAGGTTTTCTTCCAGGTGTTTGGCGGTATAGGAATGGGGAAATTTAATCTTACAGACGACGGAAGGGATCTTAACAATATCATTTACAGGAAAACGCATCAAACGGATGTTACTAAATTTTACCTGCAACCGGCCATGATGTTCCGGCCCACCAGCCATTTTACCATTTCAGTTTCCACGAGATTGAGCTTTATAAAATTTGGAAATATTAAAACAGATTACAGCCAGGATGAATTGTATAACTATCATTTAGATAGCCTCAGCTATGGGGCCCGCAGTTTTTGGGAACCTGCCTTTACAAATACCATTGGTTTTAAAAAATTGCCCGGCATTCAGTTTGAATACCAGTTTGGATTTTCTACCCTGTTGAGCAAAAGATATATCGATCACCGGTCCTTCAATTTTTCGGCAGCGATTATGTTGGACATTCCCAAACTGTTCACCCGTAAAGCCCCCGGCGACAAAAACTAACAACTGTTAACTTTTCCATCGTATTATCTGTATTTTTACGTTTCGATTGTTTGCTTATCTACATCTGTCTAAAAGGCCTCACTGTTCAATTCTTTCATTTGTGGGAATATGTAATGGCGGTTAGGTTTTGCACTATTAGGATTTGCAATTAGTCCATGTAAATACTTTAGATTAAAAAATTATACACGGCACCAAAGTGCTTAAATGTTTTTTCATGAGTGCTACAACTTCCAGCAAAGTTCGTATTGTAACTGCGGCTGCTTTATTTGACGGGCATGATGCTGCCATTAATATCATGCGCCGCATCCTGCAATCAAAGGGAGCAGAGATCATTCACCTGGGGCATAACCGAAGTGTACATGAAATAGTGGAATGTGCCATTGAAGAAGATGTGCAGGCCATCGCTATTACCAGCTACCAGGGCGGGCATGTGGAATTTTTTAAATACATGAAAGACCTGCTTGATGAAAACGGGAGCGGTCATATTAAAATTTTTGGCGGAGGCGGAGGAACCATTCTGCCATCAGAAATTGAAGAATTGCATAACTATGGCATCACCAGGATTTATAGTCCGGATGATGGAAGACAGATGGGATTGGAGGGAATGATTGAGGATTTGATAAAAAAAGCCCCCCTGCCCCCCGAAGGGGGGTTCTTAGACCATGGTGAAGCACATCTCTTTGCTTTGGGGGAAGAGATAGCCCCCCTGCCCCCCGAAGGGGGGTTCCTGGAACATGCCGATGGGAATCACTTTGCACTTGGGGAAAAGAGGGATATTAAGAAAGTTGCGAGAGCTATTACCCTTGCGGAAAACGGAAATGATTATACGGCTCTTCTGTCCGAATTAAAAGCAGAGTCTAAAAAATTGAAGGGCTCCAGAAACCCCCCTTCGGGGGGCAGGGGGGCTGGGCGGCCTGTCCTCGGCATCACCGGAACCGGCGGCGCTGGCAAATCCTCCGTTACAGATGAGATCGTCCGTCGTTTTTTAAATGCCTATACCGATAAAACAATTGCTGTCATTTCTGTTGACCCATCTAAGAAAAAAACAGGTGGTGCATTACTGGGCGACCGGATACGGATGAATGCCATCTCCTCTCCCCGTGCTTATATGCGAAGCCTTGCTACCAGGGAAAGTGATGTTGCATTAAGCAAATATGTACAGGAAGCCATTGACATTTGTAAGGCAGCCGGGTTTGATTTTATTATTTTGGAAAGCGCCGGCGTAGGGCAAAGCGATGCTTCTATTTTAGATTATGTAGATGTAAGCATGTACGTAATGACTCCGGAATATGGAGCCGCATCACAATTAGAGAAAATCAATATGCTGGATTATGCGGATGTGGTCTGTGTAAATAAATTTGACAAGGCGGGGGCATTGGATGCATTGCATGATGTACGCAAGCAATACAAACGCAATCATAGCTTATGGACCGCCAGGGATGAAGAACTACCCGTTGTAGGAACCATTGCCGCACAGTTTAATGATGCTGGCATCAATGAATTGTTTGAAAGGCTGATGGAGAAAGTAGCGGAGAAAACAGGGGTACAATTTGATGGTGCCATTACCCATCATGCCCACATAAAAGATACCAGCAGCCTGGCAACCATCATACCCCCTAAACGGGTTCGATACCTTTCTGAAATAGCCGACGAAATAGAAAAATACAACCGGCTGGGAGATGAACAAGCCGCCATTGCCGGTAAGCTTTACCAGTTAAATGGTGCTATCCAAATTATAAAAGAGAGAAACGGAAACCCGGGGACGGATGATCCTGCCATCAATGCATTAACTACCGCTAGGACGGCGCTTGAAAAGCAGTTATTTCCCCTATGCAAAAAACTGGTAGATGAATGGGAGCAAACAAAGGCCCGCTACACAAAAGAATTTTTCGAATATGATGTAAGGGGAAAGATCATTCAGCAACCACTGTATTTTAAATCATTATCCCATACCAACATTCCCAAAATAGCCGTACCCCGGTTTAAAGACTGGGGCGATATTTTACGATGGAGAATCCAGGAAAATTTTCCCGGCAAATTTCCCTACACGGCCGGTGTATTTCCATTAAAAAGGGTGGAAGAAGATCCGACAAGAATGTTTGCCGGCGAAGGTGGCCCCGAAAGAACCAACCGGCGTTTTCATTACGTAAGTTTTGGACAGCCCGCAAAGCGCCTCAGCACTGCTTTCGACAGTGTTACCCTGTACGGCGAAGACCCTGCCATCCGTCCGGATATCTATGGTAAAGTGGGTAACAGCGGAGTAAGCATTGCTACGGTGGATGATGCAAAAAAACTATACAGTGGCTTCGATCTCTGCGATCCAAAAACATCCGTGAGCATGACCATTAATGGTCCAGCGCCTATGCTGTTGGCATTTTTTATGAATGCAGCCA
>JANPIJ010000240.1:0-36921 GCA_031424955.1 Ferruginibacter sp.
ACCTGAGGGATATATGTGGAAATTTGGTGCCCTGGGTGACCGGCCCCGTAAAATAGAAAAAGTGGTGATTGATTTGATTGGTAAAGAAAAAGCAGCACATTTCTGGAAAGCCTTCAGGCAAAACTATATTACAGAAGCGGATATTTAACGTATAGCGGAGTTGGGATTTAACTCCGTAAGGCCGGCACTAAATTCAAGATTATTTTTAACAGAAGGAGAGAACCCTGTTTATGTGGAGGAAGGGTTTCAGTTAATGGACTCGCTGGTTGCATGGTGCAAAAAGTATCAATTGTATGTGATCATTGATATGCATGGCGCCCCCGGTGGACAAACAGGCGCTAATATTGATGATAGTCCCAATGATGTGCCGGAACTGTTCATCGAAAAAAAATACCAGGATCAACTGGTGGATCTTTGGGTTAAAATTGCCCGCAAATACAAGGATGAACCCATTATTGCTGCCTATGATTTACTGAATGAGCCATTGCCAACCGGAACCGGTTCTGCAGATAAATACAAGCATTTACTGGTGCCGCTATATCAAAGGATCACAACCGAAATTCGTAAAGTTGATCAAAAGCACATGATTACTTTGGAAGGGTTTAACTGGTCAAATGACTGGTCACTTTTTGATCAGCCATTTGATAAGAATGTTTTTTACCAGTTTCACTACTATTGCTGGAACAGGCCTGATAATTTAAACAGCATTGATGGTTACTTAAAAAAGAGAGATGAACTGAACACACCAATATGGGTGGGCGAAACCGGGGAGAAAGGAAATGCTATCTATTGGGCAACAACGCAATTATTTGAATCAAAAAACATTGGGTTTTCCTTTTGGCCCTGGAAAAAAATGGATACCAAAAACACGCCCTATTCCATTATAAAACCAATTAGCTGGGATTTGATAGCTGAATATACCAAAGGAGGTGTAAAGCCGGATGCTGCAATCGCCGAAAAAGCATTGAATGAATTACTCGAAAACATAAAAATTTCTAACTGTGTTTATTTCGAAGATGTTTGCAATGCGATGTTAACAAGAATACCCGCAAAAATTGAAGCCGAAAATTATGGGTTTGATGGTTTTAACCGATCTTATTTTGTATCAGACACGGTAAATAAGTCTGCATTTTATAGAAAAAGCGAGCCGGTAAAAATACATCCTGACAGTAAGGATAAAGACCAGTTTTGGTCGGATCAGTCCATCGAAGTTCAGCAAAAAGAATGGGTAGTGTATGATTTCAACTGCCTGGATAACGGCCGGCATCATTTAACCATCAACGCATCAGCCAATGGTATGCCTGCCGGGTTAATAATTTGGGTGAATGAAAAAAAGATAAATGTTACCATAATCAATAAAGAGTGGAGTGAATTGGTTGTGGGTGATTTTTATCTAAAAAAAGGACGCAATAAAATAAAGGTCATGGTACAATCCAATGCGCTTAAATTGGATTGGATGAAATTTCAGTAAGATTAAATATTATTTTTTTTATTAAAAGATGATACCCGTATCCTGGAGTTACTGGAATAGCCCGGTTAGATTTTACCTGGTAAAATAGGGCAAATATTAACAACATCATTTATTCCTGCAAAGCATGCCGGAATATCTTTAAATGGCATTGGCCGTCAGCCCCTGCCACCTCCGCACACCTGGAAAAGTATCAGCGAATGTTTAGCAATAATCTTTATATGGGCAATGCTTTCCTCAATTGTTGATTTGTTATTTAAAAATAATGGACATTACATGGCAGGAATACCTTATTAAACCGGGCATTGTATTAGCATATAAAGGGTAAATGGAAATTGACGCAACCATTTCATGAGTTGATGCACTCATCGCCAACCGGATTTTGCCGGAACAGCAAAGCCGCTATCGATTAATTCAAAAATCAAATCTCATTTTCTTGAAAAAAATCCCAAAGGTTATTCTTAAAACTCTGCTAATTATCGTTGGGATTTTATCGATTCTATACATCGGTGTTTATACCTATGTCAGCATCAATAAGCAATCAATCATCAAACAGGTTACGGATGAGATCGGGAAAAAATTAAACGGGAAGGTAACTGTTGAAACCGTTGACCTGAGTTTTTTCAGCCAGTTTCCCAAAGTTTCGGTTTTGCTGGATAAGGTGAGCATTACCGATAGCCTGTTTTCCCAACACAAACATGCTTTCTTCCAGGCGGATCATTTATTTGCCAGGTTAAGTATCATGAAACTGATAAAAAAGCAGGCTCCCTTAAACGGGTTGAGAATTGAAAAGGGGGAGGTTTATTTGTACACTGATTCTACAGGCTATACCAATACTTATTTGATTAGTCCCAAAAAAGATACGGCTACGGTAGTAAGTAGCAGCACTGAAAAAAATGAATTAAAGTCCGTCGTATTGAAGGAAGTAAGCTTTATCATTGACGACAGGAAAAAAGAAAAGCTGCATAATTATTTTGTAAATGATCTTAACCTGAAGCTGGATGATAAGGATGATCTGTCTTTTTCATTTGATGCAAAGGCAGATATTATGATTCGCAGCATGGCCTTTAATTTGCCCCGCGGGAGTTTTTTAAAAGACACAAAATTTACCGGCAAATTTGAGATGGTTTTTAATAAACAGTTAAGCCAGTTGCAGTTTGACAGCATTAACATTAAACTATCCGGCCAGCCTTTTAATTTGTCAGGCCGGTTCGATCTCAAAGGCCCTGCACCCCAATTTAGTTTGCGGGCACATACCCGCAGCCTGGACTATAAGGAAGGGAAACTCCTGGTGCCGGAGCGGATCGTACAATCCTTATCGATCGTAGACCTGGATAAGCCATTGGATGTGGATGTTAGTATTATTGGCCCCCTGAAGGGAGGCGAACCATTAATCTATATCAACTGGGCCGCAACAAAAACCCGGCTAAAAACACCCTTCCTTGATTTTGAAAATGCTTCTTTCTCTGGCTATTTCACCAACCAGTTTTCGACAGCCCTGCCACGGAATGATTCCAATTCAATCATCCAGGTCAATAATTTTTCTGCTGACTGGTATGGGCTGCCGCTTGTATCCAGGAATTTTCAAATTTTGGATTTGGTGCATCCCACACTTACCTGCGACCTGGTGTCGGATTTTCCTTTAACGAAACTGAACGATGTTATGGGAAGTAATTTTTTGCAATTGCAATCCGGTGAAGGTGCTGTTAACCTGACTTATAAAGGCCCGATCGAAAGAAATAACAATACTAATTCACTCGTTAACGGAATAGTTTCATTTAAAAACGGAACGATACACTATGCCCCCAGGAATGTAGCGATGAAAAATGTAAGCGGGGAGATTATATTTAAAAATTCGGATGTGTTTTTCAGGGACCTCCGGTGCGTTGTTTTAGATAATAAGATACTCATGCAGGGCCAGGCTAAAAACCTGCTTACGCTCATCAATACCGAACCTGGCAAAGCCAGTATTGAATGGTCCATTGCTACGCCAGCTTTAAACCTGGGCGCTTTTACGTTTCTATTAAAGCCGGGTAAAAAAGTGGTGGTAACATCCAACAGCAAAACCAAACTGGCATCGGCGGCAACAAATATAGATGCCGTATTGGAGAAAGCTACCCTGCATGTAAACCTCAACGCAGCCAGCCTTCGTTATAAGAAATTTGAAGCGGGGAACGTGAATGCGGATGTAACGTTGCTGGCAAACAGGTACCTGCTCAATAATGTAAGCATGAATCATGCAGGTGGCAGTATGCATTTGAATGGATCACTGATCAACGAAAAACCCAATTACCTGCAGGCTACTGTAAAGGCATCGATGGAGAATGTAGATGTGAGCAAAACACTTGCTGCCTTTGATAATTTTGGCCAGGATGCGATAATGGCCCAAAACCTGGATGGTAAACTAACGGCAAAAGTTAATGCCGCACTTGGCCTGGATGAAGACGGCAAAGTATATCCTGCTACCGTTGAGAGTATCGTCGACTTCTCGTTAAAAAATGGCGCATTGATCAATTATGAACCGATCAAAAGATTACAGAATGTTTTATTCAAAAAACGGGATTTTGACAACATCCGTTTTGCCGAACTAACAAACCGCCTCGAAATAAAGGACCGTGAAATAACCATCAACCGGATGGAGATACAGTCAACGGTATTCTCTTTTTTTGTAGAGGGCATTTACAGCATGAAAGGAAACACCGATCTCAGTATACAGGTGCCGCTGAATAATCTTAAAAAGCGGGATGAGGATTATAACCCGGAGAATATCGGGACCGATAAAAAGGGTGGAAAAAGCATTTTCATCAGGGGAAGGCCGGGAACGGATGGCAATGTAAATTTCAAGCTCGACCTCTTTAATAAGTTTAAAAAGGAAAAGCTTGCGGCCGACACGTTAAATAAGTAAAGGTGGTTGTCAAAATTCCGAAACGGCTGCGGTCATGGGGCGCCCTGGTATAATACGGCAATGCTTCCAGCACTTTTAATGGAGACCGTACAGGCAACAGTATAATAAGTCATCTGTCAGTGTGTTTTGTTCATCATGAGTTGACGGATAAGACTTTTATTTTATTCTTGCTTTTTTGTCTGTGAACTGCCAGTTTATTTTCTCCTTTAACGTAACAGATCAACTGATTGAATGAATAACTACCGTTAATGTAATATCCTGGAAAAGCTGGCAAATCGTTTCCAAAAAAGATTCAATGTAAATAAAATTTACTGCAAATTGAACATTTGCCACATGGCAGTTCACTTAATTTTCTACCGGTTTACACATCCCACCCTGAAGCAAAATACACATCATTTGCAACGGTTACAAATTGGCGGCAACAGGAAATCAACCATACTTTATTCGGCAGAAAGCGGGTTAGGTGGGAGCCGTATACTTTTCCCCTTTTATTTGTTTGCTTAAGACCAATAACATTGATTACCATCATAGCGAATGCTAATAGCCGTCATTGACAGTGGATGGTACTGTCCATAGTTTTGAAACAATGAATAGTTGGCAGTGGCAGCATGAACACAATGAAATATAAAATAAAAATGGCAACAATTTTTGCGGCTTATTATACAGATGAACTATTAGCCCGGAATAGAGCAATTATTTTTTTATGATAATGAAATCAATGAGTTTACAAAAAGGTTAGCGAAAGTAACCGGAGGTAATTCTAACCAGGGATTGGTGAGAAGGTGGAAGCACATCAAAGACTTTTAAACCAGTTATCTAATAAATTCAACAATTTTCAAATTGACATGGATTCAAAAAAAAATGATATGGCGGTAAGCACTTTGCCGCATTTAAAAAGATGGAGAATTTCCGAACTACAATGATTAAGTATGATTTTAGACTCAATTTTTAAAAACATCAGGTATGAAAGGCATTATCATTTATAAAGGAAAGTATGGGTCTACCCGGCAGTATGCTGGGTGGCTGGGCGCCGAATTGAATTTACCGGTAACTGATTCAGACAATACCAGCAAGGAGCACCTGGCGGAATATGATTTTTTAGTTTTGGGAGGCGCTGTATATATTGGGAAATTACTGATTCATCACTGGCTTAAGAAAAACATAGGAGCGATGCAGGGTAAAAAAATATTTGTTTTCATGGTATGCGGCACACCTCCTGCTAAAAAAGCAGAATTGGAAATGTATAAACAGGCAGGAATCCCCGCAGAAATAAGGAATAGCGCGGAAGTATTTTATTTGCCCGGCCGGATGAGATTGAAGGAACTCTCCTGGTTCGACCGCTTTGTGTTAAAGATGGGAGCCCGCCTGGCTAAAGACCCGGAAGCCAAAAAAGAAATGCTACTCGAATTTGATGAGGTAAAAAAGGGAAATATGAATGAACTGGTAAATGCAGTAAGGAAATTTTGTTCAGTCAAAAATTTTGTACCACAGGTGATGAATACCTGACAGACCGGCCTTGCTTCCTATCATTGTAACCGGGAATTGAAACCACCGGTGTTGAAATTAAAAGCAAACCCGGTTAAAAAAGGAGATGACAACTGGTAGTACCCTAACGCTTACTTACCGGGAAGCATTACAGAAAGATGAAAAAGTATTTTTAATGGGTGAAGATGTGGGCTGCTATCGTGGCGCTTTTGCAGTAAGTAAGGGATTATTGCAGGAGATGTCCCGGTTACGCCAGGATTGAAAGATCGCTTTCACAGCGAATACACTAACGCCCGTATAAGGAATATTATTTATCCTCTGCAAGCCAGTCATTATGGTAAAGATAAATGCCTGTTTATTATTTGTTTTCCTGCTGATGTTTGGTTCTCTAACGATCGCACAGGATAGTTTTTTGGCAGTACGAAGTGGCGGTGTCAATATCCCTGGTTTAAGGTGGCCGGTATGCATCATACTAGGTGGAAGGCGTTTAGTAAAATGGAATTATTGCAAAACGCAGGTGTAACCGACACGCTGGTTAAAAAAAGATTTGGCCGTTCGGCCGGGGGATTAATGCTGGGCGAAATGACTCCTTTGTTAGTTGACAGGTATATTAGAAATATGGATTATGCCCGTATCTCTTTCCGTACCGTGGGCAATAATTTAAGCCCGGGAAGCTGGAGCTGGGATGGTGATGGCTTTACCACCAACCAGTTTGGCCATCCTTACCATGGCAGTCTTTTTTTTAATGCGTTCCGGGTGAACGGGTATAGTTTTTGGCAATCCTCCTATGCAGTTTTTGCGGGAAGTTATTTATGGGAAACGTTTGCAGAAAACCAGTCCCCGGCCCCAAATGATTTTATCAACACCGGCTTTGGCGGTATTATTATGGGGGAAATGACCTACCGGTTATCTAACATGATTGTTAACAACCGCCGAAGGGGATTCAGGAGGCAGGCCAGCGAGGTGTTCGCATTTATTATTAACCCGATGAACGGATTAAACAGGATAGCTGATGGAAAGTGGGGGAAGATAACGGCCAATTCAATCCAGCGGGATTCATCTGACATGTATACCGAATTTGATATTGGATTGCGGAAATACCGGTTTAATAATGGCAATGGTAATTTTGGTTTGTACGCCCATTTATAATTTTTATATGGCAGCCCTTATGAAAATTTTAAAACACCGTTCAGCAGTATCTATATCAATACGGAATTTGGAAGGGACGACAGCTCCCTCATTAATATGGTAAACATACATGGTTCTGTAATGGGATGGCCTTTTTCTTCCAGGCAAAAAAATAATCACCTGTTGCTGCTCACCGCCAACTACGATTATATCCGGAACCAGGCTTTTTTTTACAGTGGCCAAAGCATGAAGTTAAATCTTCACTCCACTTTTAGCTTAACTTCTAAACTAACAATAAACACCACAATTGATGCAAGCCTGGTGCTATTGGCCTCTGTGCCAAATCCCCGTTTATATAAAGGCCGGTACTACGATTATTGTTCCGGGGCGGGATTTAGTGGGAGTGGCACCATCGGTTTAGCCAATCATTTTTTTTACAGCATCAACTACAGGGGCGGCTGGCTGAAAACAATCAACGGCAATTCATCCCATTATTTTTTACACACCATTATAAGTGAATTGAGATACAGTTTCCTAAATGGATTCTCCATATGTGCAGAGCCGGGGTACTTTTCTTTACAGGGTTATTACAAACAATATGGTGAGATTACAAATATATATCCGTATTTAAGAGTATCGGCTAGGTATAGTTTTAATATCAAATAAGATGTTGAGCGTCATCTTTATTAACCACTTCAAAAATCCGGAAAATGGATGGTGCTGTTTCTATCCCGGTTTATTTTCAACATTCAAAACGCCGGGGGCATCCCAGGCCGCATTGAAAGCATCCTGTTGTTAAGCTAAAGAACGACCGTACGGTAAAAATAAGCTGGTGATCTTATACCGCCTTTCCCAGGTCCCTTAATTTATCCAGGTAGTACAATACATCCTCATCACTAACCTGTTTGAAGTCCTCATAAAACGCCCCTACGCCATAGAAGGTATCCGGCACCAGTAACACCACTACTTCATCTGCTTCTTTTGATAATTTTTGAATGGCACGTGCTGAAGCCACCGGAACGCCAATCACGATTTTACCCGGATTGTTTTTACGCAGCACATTTACCGTGCCCAGTAGTGTGTTGCCGGTTGCAATACCATCGTCTATCACTAATACTGTTTTTCCCTCCAGGTTTGCGGGTACCCTGTCACCCATAAACAGGCTATACATTTCTTTCAGCCTTTCCCGGATGGCCGCTACTTCTTTTTGAATGTATGTGTCGGAAACATCATCATGCGGTACTACAAAATAATTGGTAAGGCTTGCTGCACCAATGGCATATTCTTTATTTTGCGGGTGACCGATTTTTTTTGTGAGAATCACTTCTATCGGGAAACCAAATTCTTTGGCAACCGCATAGGCCACCGGAATACCACCCCTGGGTACAGCTAACACGATACCCGGGTCGTTTTTATATTTTTTAAGTTTTTCAGCCAGCATTAAGCCGGCATCTATCCGGTTCCTGAACATATTCCTGGTTTTGCATTTTCCCTTAAAACCCCGCATCCATATTTTGGATGTAAAAGCGTGAAATAAAAAATGAGGTCCGTTAAAAAAGGATGATAATTAATTGAGTCGGTTGATCAGCATTTACGTTCACATCGTCATTGGGGCATTCAAAGCATCTTTCCTGTGCTATACTTACACATACACCGATGCCAGGTGTTTATCAAACCAATTGGCAGAAAGTTCCGCAACAATTTCCATTTTACCCGGCTCTTCAAACAAATGCGTGGCTCCCTCTACTATTGCCAGTTTCTTTTTACAGTGCAGGTGACGGTAGGCTGTTTCGTTTAAATGCAGTACATCGTAATCGAGGCTGCCAACAATAAGCAGCGTGGGTGCAGCTACCATATCCAAATGATACGTAGCCAGGTCGGGCCGGCCTCCCCTGCAAACCACCGCACCAACATCCGTAGACAGCGCTGCAGCGCTCAATGCAGAGGCGGCACCGGTGCTGGCGCCAAAATAGCCGATGCGGCAATCTTTCGCGGCAGGGAGCTTTTCCAGCCACTCTGTCGCACCGGCCAATCTTTTGGTAAGTAAATCAATATCAAAACGGTTGCTATAATTTTTATCTTCCGCTTCAGTTAATAAATCAAACAGCAGCGTTCCCAGGTTTTTTTCATGAAGTAATTTCGCTACCTGCCTGTTGCGCTTACTAAACCTGCTGCTCCCGCTGCCATGTGAAAAAATCACCATGGCGTTCGCCTTTGATGGAATAATCAATTCGCCATAAACAATTTCCTTGTCTATGGGAATGCTTACTTCCTTATCATAACGGAACTCCATTTTCTAAAAATTTGAATCATTTTAATAAAATAGGATTTCTTGCCCTGTTGTTTATTTCATATTCCGCCAATTGTGTCAGGCGATCGTCAATCTGCTTTTCGCCCGATTCTGCCTCATGAAAAAGGGCAGCCTGGTTTTCCATACCAAGGGTGTTGGCAAATGCGGCCGCTGTTCCATACATGCTAATTTTAAAATGATTGATGGCCTGTATGCCGGACAACAGGCAGGCATCCTTTATTTCGGGATCCGTGCAGTTCGACAATTTCTCATTTATTTCTTCGATAAATGCATGCATTACCCGGTTGGTAGCACTCAAAGAGGTGATTTTTTCGGCTTCAATAAAGCTTTCCATTTTTTTTACATGTTCCTGCAGCACATCAAAGTATTTCTTGAGAACGGTCTTCAGCTGTAAGGAGTCCGCCAGCTTTATCCATTGCGGTAAGCTGTTAATCAATAGTATTTCTGCACTGGTAAACTTACGGGCATCGTCATCCAGCAGGTTTTGAAGGTTGGTAATGGTTGGGTTATTATTTTCCATGGTTATTTCATTTTACTGGTACAAATCTAACAGCCTTAAAAGCCCTGATGAATGACCATCGTCAATAAAAATTCTGACACTCCTCAGGGGGTAACCTTACAAGTGCAATAGTCCGCTGAACTGATAACAATCATTAAAAGGATTGATGAACAACATTAAAAAACACCGGTAAATGTAAAAGCTTTGGCAGCCATGACGGCCGGTTCGGTTTACGGGCGGGATTTGTTCTTTTCGCACGTTGTTATTAAATAGAATGTCGCAATGGATAAAAAATATTTCTATATTGTAAACGCTCTTACGCTTTACCGGCTGGTAACCGCCCCGCTGCTTATTTTCCTGGTTTTTAATGACCGGGCCGATATATTTAAGTGGTTACTGGCAGCCAGTTTTTTAACGGATGCGTTGGATGGCTACCTTTCCCGCCGGTTTAAAGTAACAAGTATAGCGGGATCAAAGCTTGATTCCATTGCTGATCAACTGACTGTTTTTGCATCCCTTACCGGTATCATTTTTTTAAGGCCTGAATTTCTGAAACAGCATGTAGTCCTGCTGGCACTATTATTTGTATTATACCTGCTGAAAATTATCCTTTCGCTAATCCGTTATGGTAAAATAAGCGGTTTTCATACATATGCGGCAAAAGTAGCCGCCATCCTGCAGGGCGTTTTCCTGATCCTGTTTTTCTTTCTTCCGGAGCCTGTTTACCCTCTGTTCTATCTTACCCTGCTTGTTACTGCAATAGATTTGGCAGAAGAGATTGTGTTGGTGTTCCTGCTGCCGCAATGGGAGGCAAATGTTAAAGGTTTGTTTTGGGTGTTGCGGAAGAAGGATAATACCCCATCATGATTTGCCATTATCATGGGGGCTTCCATCAATAAAAAAAACATTGTTCCTGTTGCGTGGGTGTATTGCAGGGGTTTCATCACCATAACCAAGGATAACAGCCAGCTCTACCTGCTCAGATGAAGGAACCTTCAGGCGGGAATAGATTGCAGTATGTTCCACATATTTTCCAAATCCCACGGGGCAGCTATCCAACCCCATGGATTTAGCGGCCAGCATCATGTTTTGTGCACACATACCAATATCAAGGGGAGCCCATTCATTATCCCTGGGGGCGGTAATAAATATAACTACCGGGGCTTTATAAAATACGGGATCAGCAATTTTAAAAATGTCAGCGCCGTGCGAAAAATGGAAGAGGCTGGCAATTGTTTCGATGATTTTTTTCGGCCCCGATTTTATAAAATCTTTAGCGGTAATTTTTACAATTTCTTTTGAAAAGGAATGAATGGTTTCTTTGTTGGTCAATATGTAAAATTTCCAGGGCTGCTTGTTGATAGCGGAAGGCGCCATCCGGCCCGCATCCAATATCTTATTAATCATCTCAATCTCCACGGGTTGATCCTTATATTTTCTTACTGCTCTTCTTTCATAAATGGTTTTCAGTGTTTCCGTGCTATGCGTTGTTGGGGTAATAATGACTGTTTTCATTTGATGGCAATTTTTAAACGGTGGAAGCCTGTTTGGTGTTCCGGGTGATACTCAGTCAACTTCTGCAAAAAAATAATTTGTGAAATATGTCCATCATCCGGATCGGCTTTCCATTGAGCAATTTTTTCAGACCAAAGCTAACTTTGAAAATAGAATATAGGAATGACAGTTGTCAGACATAATGATGATTTTGGTAATCGGGTAGCTTAATTTACAGGGAAGTGATGTATGGTTGTCCTCACTGACCCAAATCATCCAATTGACTACTGTCCGTCATTCCGTGAATTATTGGTTATGAATAATTTCACATTGCGACCAGTAATTGTTAACCTGAAAATCATTTTTATGAAAAAGATAATCATTGCCTTCGACGGCAGCTATTTCTCAGACGGCGCATTTGAGTTTGCCCGTAAGCTAAATGAACTTCAGCCTGTTTTACTCACCGGTGTTTTTTTACCACAGGTAATGCTGACTAATTTATGGAGCTACGCCGATGGAATAGGAACTCCTTATATGTTACCAATCGACCCAACTGAACCTGAGCTGTTACAGGAAAATATTGATCATTTTGAAAAACTATGCCGTGGCAATGGCATCGACTACCGGGTGCATAGAGATGTGTATGATTTTGGTTTGAGTGAATTAAAAAAAGAAAGCATTTTTGCCGACCTGATTATTTTAGGGAGTGAGTTATTTTATGATAAAATGGACTCGCTTACCTCTAACAGTTATTTGCAGGAAACGCTGCGGGAAGTGTCATGTTCTGTTTTACTGGTACCTGAAAAGTTTGATTTTCCCAAAAGCATTATCCTCGCCTATGATGGCAGCGAGGATTCCATTTTTGCGATTAAACAATTTTCGTACCTTTTCCCCGAGTTATCAAAAAGACAGACGGTGCTGGTATATGCCAGTGAAGATAGAAAACAGGATTTTCCGGACAAGATACTGCTGGAAGAATTTGCTGCCCGGCATTTTAAGGATCTTACCCTGACCAAGCTTGACCTGGATCCTAAAAAATACTTCAGCACCTGGATGCTTGAAAAAGAATCGGCCATGCTGGTGAGTGGATCTTATGGCCGCTCCGGCATTTCACAGCTGTTTAAAAAGAGTTTCGTGAAGGACATTATTGCAGATCACCGGTTACCTGTTTTTATTGCACATCAATAGAGGGCTTTATAAAGCTGTTGAATTTTGATGGGCTGGTACAAACCTGTTGATTCTGTTCCCATCTCTTCGATATAATATGGCTGCCAACCTTGATGTACCTCGTATGGCAGTCTTTCTTCGCCGAACTAAACAGGAATTTTTTAAGCGGTCAATCACCGGTGCTTTTTGAGAATGAAGTGGAGTTTTTAAAAAAGCAAATATCAATATCAATTTTGCCATTGCGGGTATTAGCCAGCCGGCCGCTGTGTAAGTTTAGTTTGTAACCCAATCATGGTTTTATAAAAATTAAAGGGCCTGGATGGAAATCCGGCCCCGTTTTAAGAACCAATATCCTATGAAAAACCTTGTTAAAAGTAGCGGCTGCAGATATCTCAAACAATAACCATAATCAATAAACCAGTTGATTGTTATCATTGTCTCTATTGAATACAACCCGTAATAAAGCATATCACCTGGCCTAAGTTGATAAGCGTCAGTGCAATTATTGAGCACTATCATTCTTATGCAAACGGCTTACTACTATCTTACAGGCTATTATTAAACCCCACAATATTTATTTTATGCGTAACACATATAAAATACTCATAGGAATTGCCGCCGGAATTGCTGCCGGGGCTATATTAGGCACTTTACTGGCCCCCGATAAAGGAAGCAGGACAAGAAGGAAAATTAATTACCAGGGCAGGAAAATCGCCGACGAAGTAAAAAACACCTTTTTCAAATACAAGGAAAAAGCGAACGACCTGAAAGAGGATTTACAACAGGCTGTAAAAGAAAAAGCAGCGCAATTTGGTTAGTAAAAACCGTTGTCCGCACCAGGTTTTGGAGACTTAAATCATCCAAATGGGAAATACATTTGCCCACATAAAGGAACTGGCTGATACTTTAAAAAAGTATACAGACAGCAGTATTCAATTGATGAAGTTAAATGCTGCAGAAAGGGGGTCGGATATTATTGCGAATATTTTAGCGAAAATTTCCGTGGTAATGATATTGCTGTTTTTTCTTGTTTTTGTTAGCATAGTTTTCTCATTCGTTTTAGGTGAATGGATGGGCAAAAAATGGGCTGGTTTCCTGGTAGTAGCTGTTTGTTATTTTTTGGCTGGAATAATTATATGGGCTGCGGGAGGGAGGTTAATTCGAATACCCATCATGAATGCCCTGATTCAGCAATTGTTTAAAAAAGAGGAAGATGAGGAAGATCAATAGTATAAAGCAATTACTACGCGAAAAGAAGCGGATAAAAGAACACCGGGATCAACTGGAAAATAGAATATACTCCGGATGGAAAGAAATGAAAGAAAGTGTAAAGCCTTTCAATTTAGTAAAAGATATTTTTAGCCATTCAACCAGCAGGAAAAATTCTGCAAGCCTAAACACTGAAACGGTACTAAAAACTACCTTCAAGTATGCAGCAATATTTTTGGCTACTGGTTTTATTTACCAGGCCATTGGGAAATTGAAGCGATTTTTCAGGAAATGATGTGAGGTAGTGTGCAATAGATACTGCAATCATTCAAAGGTACCCGGTCATAAAATTGTATTTAACTCCCGTTTGGAATAAACCACCCCTTTTTTAAGAATTACAAAAAACAAGCCTTATCAATCCTGGTGATACCGGGATCAGATCCGTTAGCAAAAAAGTTTGGGCGTTGAGTTCAAACTTTTTTTTGAGGGCTGTTATGCATGCAGGTTTTTAATTTTTTCCCGGGTAGTATGAATGTTGAAAACAGGTAAAATAAACCAGGGCAATATAATTGCTGATTTTATTGGTATAGTAATTAGCTTTACGAGCCTTTGCATTATTTAATTCATTTATATAGCAGGTAGTTATATAAACTTTATTGTTTATTTTTATAGCGGTGTTCTCTTTTAAGCCAGGCCTTCGGTTGCCGGTTTTATGCTCTATTTAACTGCAATCATTTCTTAGCGGTACTGGTCATTAACTATCTTAAGGGCTTTATATGACGGTTGTATGGTGATTGATTTTTAAATTGCCAGAGATGGATTGCTAAAATTGATGTGCTGCTTAAAGATAGGAATAGTTTAATAAAATCACCTGGTAAGCAATAACGCCTTTTTATATTTATCCAATGCAATCTTCAACCCAAATCACCGATAGTGATTATGATCGTTTTGAGGCTCTGTTTAACAATGCTTCTATCGGCATTATTGTAGTGGATAGTTACAGTGCCATTCAATCTGCCAATCCCTTTGCGTTGAAGTTATTTGGCTATACGACCGGGGAGCTAAAGGAAAAACCGGTGGAGTTCCTTATTCCCCAGCGTTTTCGACACAATCATATTAATCATCGAAATAGTTTTGCGGATAATCCAATAAGCCGCCCAATGGGCGCGGGATTAGATTTATTTGCATTAAAAAAAGATGGGACGGAATTTCCTGTCGAAATAAGTTTAGGGACCTTTCCCGGTACGGCAGGAGAAAGTACAATTGTTTTTATCATTGATATTTCCGTTCGTAAAAAGGCAGACGCAGAGATTTCCAAACTGAATGATGTATTGGACAATACCGTAGAACAGCGAACAAGGGCTTTAAATAACACCCTGCATCAATTGGAACTTTCCAGGAAAAAACTGGAGGATGTTTTGTCTTTCCAAAAGGCTTTACTCGACAATGCCGGGGCCATGATCATCGCTACCAATGAAAAGGGAATCATAACGCTCTTCAATCCGGAAGCATCGCTTGATATCGGGTATGCGGAATCTGAGGTAGTTGGTAAGGAAACCCCTGTTTTATTTCATGATAAAACAGAAATAGATTGCAAGCGAAAGCAATTATTGGATGAAACGGGTGAACTGATTACGGATGATTTTTCCGTGTTGGTGGAAAAAGCCAGGCGAAATATCCGCGAAGACGCAGAATATAGCTATATCAGGAAAAATGGAACCTCTTTTCCGGTATCGTTAACAATTACTTCATTAAAGGATAAAGAAGAGAATATTACCGGCTTTATGGGGATTGCGATAAATATTGCCGAAAGAAAAAAAGCAGCAGAAATATTAAATGAATCGTTGAAAAAAGAAAAGGAATTAAGTGAACTGAAATCGAGATTTGTTTCAATGGCTTCTCATGAATTTCGCTCCCCACTCAGTACGGTGCTTTCCTCCGCCTACTTAATCGAAAAATACACCACCACGGAAGAGCAGGAAAAAAGGGATAAACACCTGCGGAGAATTGTTTCCTCGGTAAATACGCTGAAAGATATTTTAAATGATTTCCTGAGTGTTGGAAAAATTGAAGAAGGAAAAATTGAAGTAAGGGCTGCTGAGTTCAATATGGAGGAACTGGTTAAAGAAGTAATAGATGAAATGGAAGACACACTTAAGCGGCAGCAAAAAATTCATTACCGGCACGAGGGTGAAGCCTATGCATATTTGGATAGTTCATTGATGAAGCACATCGTCATAAATTTAATATCAAATGCGAGTAAATTTTCTCCTGAAGGAGGCTTGATTGAAGTAAAATCGTTCCGCAACGACCACAACATTGTTTTCTCTGTAAAAGATCATGGTATGGGAATTTCCATAGACGATCAAAAGCACCTGATGGAGCGCTTTTTCCGTGGTGCAAATACCAGTAATATCCAGGGTACAGGTCTTGGTTTACATATTGTTTCCAAACATGCAGCGTTAATGAATGGTATAGTGGAATGTAAGAGCGAACTGGAAAAAGGTACCGAGTTTGTGTTAACATTTAATACTTAAACCCAGTGAACATGAAAAAGATTTTATTGATTGAGGACAATGATGATATCCGGAATACATAGCGGAGATATTGGAATTATCCAACTACTCAGTGATAGCGGCGGAAAATGGAATAGCAGGCATAGAACAGGCAATGCAAAATTCCCCGGACCTGATCATCTGTGATATTACAATGCCGGTGTTAGATGGATTTGGTGTGCTGGAAGCCATTCAAAAAGACGATACAGCTAAAAATATTCCGTTTATTTTTTTAACCGCCAAATCTGAGCAGCGTGATTTACAAACCGGGATAGCAATGGGGGCCGATGACTATATCGTAAAATCATTTAATGGTACCGACTTACTGAATGCGATTGATAAAAGATTGTACAAGCGGGATATCACAGAGTAGCTACTAACGGGCCTTTACCTGCTGCATTGGGTGGCTTTGCCGGTTGCTGCTATCATTCCCGATTCACCGCCCATGTTTATTAGAATGCCATTGCAGTTGTATGATCATTTTTAAGTAATACATTGTTTTTTACCATGTCCTTTACAATCAACTTGCCATACTCATGGCCCAGGCTTTCCGAATCGGCGGGATCAAAGGATTGAGTCTGCGCTGAGTACAACAGTTTTTGGGTACTCATTTCATAGAAGTTGCTTTCCCAAAAATATTTCGTGTCAGTCACATAATATCCCGGTTCGTAAATACGGTGGTATAATGCAGTTCTGTAACCCCAGAACCGGTTATAATAGTAGCCATAGGGAGAGTAATACATATTGCCCGGAACATATTTTCTTTCTTTTTGCTTATCCAGCAACACAATGGTAATAACCGCATCCACCCCATTATTTTTTATTTTGGATAGGGCTGTTTCTTCATCCATATTATCAAAATATTTGGGTCCATATTCCTGTAAGGAGGATACTGCATGATACCCCATTTCCTGCAAATTACCAACCAGGTGAATTTCCATGTTCATTTGTTTGGTGCGATCCGCATCACGGATGAGACCCAGCACCAATACCTTTTTATATTGCTTAGGAGCTGTATTTTCTGCTTTCCACGAGGTGGTGATTTTTGAAGTGGAACAACTGAAAGCCACCAGAACCATCACAACATACATCAATAGTATCCTTTTCATGATTGGGTAATTATTAGTTAAGCGATACAAAATACCTTCAAAGTAATTTGCCTGCAAATGACTGCCGTCAATTAAAACGCGGATTCTGATCAGGGTGAAATAATAGTGCAGCAAGGAAATAAGCAATCCTTTTTTCGTTCAGAAGAATTACCAAAGCAGGAGGCCCGGTCCATTTTTTTCTAAATGAACTGAATGTTATTTATTGTTTGCATTCCGGCTGTTGCGGTTTTTTTGCGGGTATGAAATTCTTTTATAACAGCCCCGGACTTCAACTCAGCAATAACAGGGGACTGTTCTTAAAAAAGTATTTTTAAAAAAGTAAATAGCCGGTTTTTTACCGGTACTGTAAATTTTCCGACAGGTAATTGTTGAAGCATACCTGCAGGGAGCCGAATTGCTTTTCAGCGTCAACAATGTTATTACGCAGGTGATTTAATTTTATATCCACTTTCATTTTGACATCATCTTTTTCAAAATTATCTCCAGCGAGTAACTGATCAATTTCAACTACCTCATGGCGCATTAACCTGATCAGTTCATCTTCCTTAACAAATTTATTTTGGAAGCATTCCAGTTCTTCCAGCAAATTATGATCGAATGAATCTTTAAGCACTTCTGTAAGCCTGTTTTTCATGCGTATGTTTTCATCCGTCATAAAACCCAATAATCGTTTCCAGGTATCGTTCTCAAACTGAAGTTGTTTTAGTTCCGGATGTGGCATATGATCTGAATTAAATTGGTTGAAATAATTATTGTGTATACACCAGCATACTTGCAATCATGCTGAATGATAACGGAATCATTTAAAAAAACGGGCCGGGATTTTTATCAGTAAGGATTGGGATTTGGGCCAACACAGGTGTTGCAAATATTTCAGAAAGATTTAACAGACAGTTGAAAGACTTAAACCGCCTGTTTCTAATAAATGAGCAATGCCCCGTTAAATTTTACGGCTGGGCAGAGTCACCAGGAAGCAGGCTTGGCTAACAGCGATCTTATTCGCTGAAATCTTTTTTGGCGTTCTCTTTCCGGGGTAATGAAATTATCAGCTTGCCATCTTCATACTGAGCATCCATTTTTCTACTGTTTGATTTCTTCGGGTAGTTTAACTTGCACAGCAAAAATAGGTGGCGGTGCAGGGGTAAACAAAGACGATGGTCAGTGAAAATACTGAGAATGGTCAGGCTTAAGTAGAAAATCAATTGGTTTCCAGCCAGGCTTATTTTCTTTCCCCCTATAGTTTCCCGAATCAATACCGTCCTGCTGCAAAGTTTTGATTATGGGTAGCAGAGATCACCTGCTGGTTCACTAAGGTCGCGGTGGTTTTTTCTTTCATTTCTTCTTCACCCGGTTTTTCACCGGGCCTTTTCCCTAAAATGATTTCCATGTCTTCTTTAAATATTACTTCTTTCTTCACCAATAGGTCGGCCACTATTTGTAAAGACGATTTGTTAGTTTGCAGTAACTCGTTGGTACGCTGGTAGGCCTCCGTTAATAATTTTCGTAACTCTTTATCAAACAGTTTGCCGGTTTCCTCACTATAAGGTTTTTGAATACCGATATCCCGTTGCCCGGTAGAATCATAAAAATTAATATTGCCAATTTTCTTATTGAAGCCATAAAATACCACCATCATATACGCTTCCTTTGTTACTTTTTCAAGGTCATCCAATGCGCCCGATGACAGTTCACCAAACATGATTTCTTCGGCGGCCCTTCCACCCAGTGTAGCGTATAAATGTTCTGTAAAAGCAGATTCACTCCGCAATTGTTTTTCTCCCGGTAAGTACCAGGCAGGTGACTTCTTTGCCGGAAGAAAAACGATTGGACATCGAAGGAAGCAGCATTACTGCCAGGATAAAAAAATATATCCACCACCATAGCCGGCGCTTACCAGTCGTGCCTTTTTTGGGAAGGTTTGATTGACCCGGATCAACAGGATACTCTTTATTCATTGTATAAAATTCAAAAACATTTTTGGATGGGTAAATGATTACAATCAGTACAATCACTGATTTTTTTCAATGGAACGCCGGGCCATGGTATTTTTTAATAGCCGGTATTTTTATTGGATGCTGCGCCTTGGTTGGCTGCCCCTCAGCGGCCGTTGATCATAGCCTGGTTTTTAGACGCCTGGTTAATTATCAATACCTTGTTATCAATGCTATCCGCTGATAATCTTTTAGCATATCATTGTCTGTAAAAAAGACCTGCCCGTTTTTTTTCAATACCATTTCAATGATATCATCCACTACATCGGTAACTACCTGGTGCGGTGTTTGTGGTGGATGCAGGAAAAGATGACTGTCATCCTTTTCCAAAAAGCCTGGTTTACAAAAATCTTTTTCAACTAACAGCTTGAACGCCCTTCCTTCTTTAGCAGCTTGCCAAACTTCCTGGATACCACTGATACCCAGACGCTCACCGACTCTTTCCTCAAACTCAATCACCAGTTGTTCCCGTATATGCTGTAAATGCGCATGCATCACCGGCCATGTTTTATGGGTGATTTCATCTAAACCGGCATGGCTGTAATTACCGGAAATAGTATCGATGATATTGCTTTTGTATGTTGATATATTTTCAAACCAGGAGAACTCTTTTCCGGTACCCGCTACTATCAATGGTGTATCATTCTCAAGATAACCCGCCAGCAATTCATCTGTGGCCCGAAAGAAATTAGTAACACGGATTTCTTCCAGTAATGACCTGTCTTTTTCAACAGTTTTTACCTGCGGATGAACGGAACCAGGAGCACTACGTGTCGGCGACTGGTAACTGAATGCTTCTTCATATTGCTGTGGAAAATCCTGATTCTTAATTTCTTTTAACTCTTCCCACGAGCCTTCAAAAAGACGAATCTCCTTTTCATTAAGCAATAATGCAAAATAAGGATCTGCATAATTCATTTTATACAACAGGTCACGCATTTCAAAATTGGGTCCCACAACTACCTTCTCCTTTACCGGGAAGGGGAAATGTACGAGGAGCCTGGTGTTGGCTGAAACAAACAATCCCAATCCATCTGAATTGTGGGTAAAATCGATGTTATTGTATAATTCGTCTATTGCAGTCTGCAGTGGTGTAAATTGAGAAACACCGTGGTCATGTTCTAATACTAGTTTGGCCTGAGCTATCGCTCTTTCCACTTCCGGTTTATCCACTCTTCGTTCGGGCGACAATCTGTGCGTAGGTACAATAATGGAAACACAAATGTTGCCCTTTTCCTTTTGCATGGCAGACAATTCCTGGTTAAATAGCTGTTCACTTTTCATAATAGTAACTGTTAGTCGTTATAAAACTATTTAAAGGTATATCATCAGGTACCCCCGCTGGAATGACAGCCCTCAAATAATAGCATGATTGTAATCAGAGTGGCTGAAATAAAATTCACATAAGTTTGAGAATAGAATGTTTACGAAAATGCATGCTACGCCGGTTTTAACTGGTGCTAACAGGAATATATAACCGATGATGTGGATGGCCAATCAACATCATGTATGTATGGCAGTCGTGCCCGAATATTCATTGCTTTTTTCGAAATCATACTGCCACACACAGTAACCAAAATCTGGTAATTTCTTGACGACCGTCATGGATTTTGGCAAATATCATCGCTATTTTTATTCGTTACAAAAAAAATAAAGTTCTATCTTATCCTAAACTTTATCACATGAAAAAGTTTTCTGCCTGGTTGTTGTCTTGCATGATAATTACAGGTTCAATGGCACAGTCACCGTTATCGGTAGTGCAAAGGCCCAAATTAGTAGTAGGCATTGTAGTTGACCAGATGCGTTGGGACTACCTGTACCGGTATTATGACCGGTATGCAGAGAATGGCGCATTCAAAAGAATACTTCGGGAGGGGTTTAGTTGCGAAAATACGATGATACCCTATGCACATACGGTGACAGCCTGTGGGCATGCCAGCATATATACCGGCACAGTGCCCGCAGTACATGGTATTACCGGAAACGATTGGTGGGACAGGGGGGTCAATGACTACCGCTATTGCACGGAAGATACTTCCGCAAAAACAGTGGGTAGCATTACGGTGGAAGCAGGGGCTATGAGTCCGCGAAATATGCTGGTGACCAGTATTTGCGATGAATTGAAACTTGCCACCAATGCTAAAAGCAAGGTAACAGGCATTGCATTAAAAGACCGTGGCGGCATCTTACCTTCGGGGCATAGCGCTGATGCCGCTTACTGGTACGACACCAAAACCGGCAACTGGGTTTCCTCTACTTATTACATGAAAGAACTGCCGGTATGGGCAAGCGCTTTGAACGCAAAGAAATGGGTAGATAGTTTTTATACAGCAGGCTGGAAGACGATGTACCCGCTTAACACCTATTTGCAAAGTACCGCAGATGATATGCCCTATGAAAATAAAATGTTTGGCAGTGGGTTTCCATATTCCCTTTCTCAGTTCGCCGGTAAAAATTATAACCCCATTGTTGCTACCCCCTATGGAAATACCCTTACCACGGAGTTTGCCAAAGCAATTGTAACCAACGAAAAATTTGGAGCAGATAATATTACGGACTTCCTGGCTATCAGTTATTCCTCTCCGGACTATGTTGGTCATTCTTTCGGCCCCAATTCGGTGGAGCAGGAAGATGTTTTCCTTCGGCTGGATAAAGAGATGGGCGAGTTGCTGGATTTCCTGGATGCCAAAGTGGGGAAGAACCAATACCTGCTTTTCTTAACAGCCGATCACGGTGTGGTAAATGTGCCCGCCTATTTAGCGGAAAGAAAAATACCATCCGGCAATATAAAATCGCAGCCATTGCCTGATACATTGAATAGGAGACTCAAAGAGAAGTTTGGAAAAGAGAACCTGGTCATTGACATCGTCAATTACCAGGTTGTGCTGAATACACACCTTATAGATTCATTAAAAATGAACCGGAAAGAAATCAGTCAATGGATTATTCATTTCCTGGAAGGGCAACCGGGGATAGTGAATGCTTTCGATATGGAAACAATCACGGAGGCCCCGGTGATGTATAAAATAAAGGAAATGATTACCAACAGCTATTATACCGGTCGTAGCGGCGATATACAATTGTTGTATGCTCCTCAATGGATTGCCGGATTTGAGAAGGGGGGCTCCACGCATGGGGTGTGGAATCCTTATGATAGCCATATTCCGCTACTATGGTATGGCTGGAATATTAAACCGGGGAAATCGAACCAGGAAGTATCTATCACTGACATAGCGCCTACACTGGCTGCATTGCTAAAGATACAGATGCCGAGTGGCAGTACCGGTAAGGTAATCGCTGAATTATTGAAGTAAATGAAATAAATATTACAAAATGATAAACTGCCATTCAAAAATCTATGCGTTCGGCTTCCCTTACAACCGCTTCAGCCATCGAAAAAAAATGGCGGGAAGATGGTATGTTTCAAATGGGATATTCCCGGAAAAAATCACCATCTTTTTTGTATTCCTGATGTTGATAACAGGCAGTTCCGGCTATGCACAATCGAAGGCCATTGATAAAATTGATAAGGAGTTTTTTAAAGACGAAGCGGTAATTGATATGACCCTTGTTGCTGACTTCAGAAAATTAATCAGGGAAAAGCTTAAAAAGGATTACAGGCGAAATTTTATACCCGCTACTATCACCTGTATTTTTCCGGATAGCTCAAAAGTGACGGAAGCGATTCAGATAAGGCCCCGCGGACAATACAGGAGAGAAGTATGTAACATGCCACCTTTGATGGTAAATTTTAAAACACCCAATGCCACTATACTGAAGAAATTGGGACGACTCAAACTGGTATGGCCCTGTGGTATCAAAACAATGAATGAGCAATTGGTGCTAAAGGAATACCTGGTGTATAAAATGTACAACCTGATAACCGAAAAAAGTTTTCGGGTGAGGCTGGTAAAGATGGGATACCGGGATATCAATAAAAAAATGAAACTGCAACCGACCTATTCATTTTTTATCGAGGACGTAGACGATATGGCGAAGCGAAGTAAATGTGTAGAAATAGATTCTGTTATCATTCGTACCGAAGCAACCAACCGGCAACAAGCCACCTTGGTGGCCTTATTTGAATATATGATTGGGAATACTGATTGGGCAATCCCCATTTACAGGAATGTAAAATTAATGCGTCTTAAATCCGACAGCTCATCCTTACCATTTGTGGTGCCCTATGATTTTGATTATTGCGGGCTGGTAAATGCCCCGTATGCCATTCCGCCACCGATGCTCCCCATTACATACGTTACACAACGATTATACAGGGGTTTTCCCAGAACAATGAATGAGCTACAGGCTGCATTGGAAATTTTTCGCAGGCAAAGACAGGCGATCAACTCGCTGGTCATGAATTTTGGGCCCCTATCCAAACAAAATAAAAAAGAAATGATTCAATACCTCGATGAATTTTATGCGGTGACGGAAAAGGAAAAAGATATCAGGAATATTTTTATTGCCAATGCAAGAAGGGAGTAAGGGAGCATTTTATGTCATTTTTTTTTTGATCCTGCTACTAAATTGTTTGTATGCTTAAGGAAGAATACCTGCATCAGTTGTTGAATGCCCTTTACGATAAAGGCTCACTGAATGTGTACGATCATTCGGCAGTTACTTTTACACCTGGCAGCGAGGAGTTTGCCAATACGAAATCTTGGGCCGATCAACTGGTTAGAGATAAGCTGGCTGTTTATACAGATCCGGAACACACTATTTTGCAACTCACCAACTTTGGTAAATACTGGATGATAAAAGGAGGATATGAAGGCTTTTTGCAGGAAGGTCAAAGTATTAAAGGCCATCAGAAAGATAAAGAGGAACATGCCGCAAAATTAATTCATAAAGAAAAAGAAGAACTGATAGAAGCAAGGCTACGGCTTACCCACTACCGCCTGGTGGGTTTTTGGTTAACATTGGTGATTTCTTCCATTGGCTTTTTGCTTTCGCTATATAACCTTTATCTGATTTTGCAGGGAAGAAAATGACCGGGTGCCCGCCATTCAATTTTTATTAGCTCACTGGTAATTTCATACAAGCCGGATGTGGTATCATTTTCTCAATATTTTCTTCTTTGTTTTTCACACCGCATTTACGGTATTTAATATGGTGGGATGGGTTTTTCCGAAAACAAGGAAGCTACATTTAGTTACACTTTCACTCACCATTTTTTCCTGGTTTGTGCTGGGTATCTGGAATGGCTGGGGATATTGTTTTTGTACTGACTGGCATTGGCAGGTAAGGGAAAAACTGGGATACATTGACCAGTCCAGGTCCTATATTCATTTTTTAATACTTAAATTAACAGGGGCCAACCTAAACCCGCAATTCGTAGAGCATGCCACACTGGTGGTTTTCCTGGTAAGTGTTGCATTGAGCACCTGGTTGAATGTAAAAGATTATTACAGGAAAAAAAAGCAGCTATAACCGGGCACGCATACAGCGGATATCGGACTTTTGTTAGCTGCGGTGCTTTTTAATTTGAGGTATTTTCAATCCAATGAGTTTTTCTTCTGCTATCGCCAGTTTTTTCGGGAATAATACTTTGCCCTGATATTTATTTAAAGACGGGTCAATAGCCACAATTGGCGTTTTACTTTTGTTAAGTTTTTCTATTTTTTTTTCTATTTCTGTTTTCATAATAGCAAGTTACTCAAATTTTCGTTGTGCTACAAAACCTTCATATTCTTTTCCAACTTCAAAAGGATACAACTTATCGCCGATTTGTCCGTGCAAATAAAAGTCATTTTGTATGTCATGGTAAAACTTGTTTATACCAATTCTGTAAAGCCGTGTTCTTGCCGGAGTACTTCCTGTAGCATAAACTAAAGCTTCCGGATTTCTATCAAAAAAAACATATAAAGCAGAAACTACGGTTCCAAGTACTTTTTCGGTATCCCCATTATTGCTTATTGCTAAATCGTCAAGTTCACCGGTATCAGAATTTTTGTCACCGAAAGCAAGATTGTAAAAGCCTGGAGTTGTAGTGGCTTGAAATTCAATCATTTTGCGAATAGCGCCTTTTGATCCAACGCTAATGAATTCAAAATATGAAAATGTGTTATCTGATTTCAGATGGTATTTCTCAATTTTCATGCTGTATCAAATGTCGCATGAAGATAAGATAAGTTCAATTTTGCTTTATGATATTTTGCGTAGAGTCGTATCGCAACTATCAACTTGTTCGCTGACTGGTATCATATTAGCTCAGATGGAATCACTTTACTTTTAACACAATGCAAACATTTTTTCTAAACAATCAATATGTTTTATTATGAACATTGAATTTCATACCGCCTATAAAAAGGTGCCCGAAAAGCTGTTAAGGGACACCAGGGATGCGCTATTGAAACTTTCGCATATCAATAAAATATCTCAGGAGCAGAAGTATGGTTTAAGGTGGAGGAAGCCATCGCTTCACCTGAAAATAAAATTTGCGAAATAAGGCTTACTGCCTACAGCGATGATCTTACGGCCCGCACCAGGTCTGAAAATTTTGAAGATGGTGCTAAAGAGGCCCTTAAAGAATTAAAACGTTTGGTAAATAAGCAGGCAAAGAAATTGAATGAACCAGCAGGCCGCGTAACGAGTACAGTGAAGGTATAATCCCTTTCAAACTCTTTGTGTTTCAAATTGCTTAATGATGGTGCAATCTAACTCAAACCCGGGTGGGCAGGCTGCTGGTAAGGGTTTGCATCCAGCGCATCAACCGGTGCCCGAAATCTGCATTACGAATATACATCATCGGGCAACCGCCGGGAATTACGTTGATACCATGTGCACGACAAAAGCCAACCGCTTCTGTAGAAACGCTGGCAGTTTTTGAATTGACGCCCCTATGCATCCACACGCTGGAGATATTTAACCTGGCGCACTCCTCAACAATTTGTTTGGTAATTTCAGGTTTTGTAACGATCACTACTCCTCCTGGTTTTACCGGAATAGACTTCAGGTCAGGGTAGCAGGCATCTCCCTCGACATTGGTGGCATTGGGGTTCACCGCAAATACCAGGTATCCCTCTGAGCGCAACTTACGGTAGATGAGATTAGCAGCGCCGTTTTGAGTACGGGATACTCCCGCTACCGCAATAGATTTGAGCGAAAGAAAGTCTTTTGTCGCTTCTTTTATGGTTGGCATATTGATATTCCCCTTTTACATTTTTTACAAAACTAACAGTTGAGGTATTTGGAATAAATGATCATGGTCAATAGAAACTTTGATTTTCCTCAGGGATTTAAATCACCAGTACGATCAGTTTATTTACCTGACTACAATCAATAAAAAAGTTGATGAGCAACATTTTAAACAGCGCTGAAATGTAGTTGCTTTGAGTGGCGAAAGGCATAGATGATCAACGCTGAACAGAATTGTTGACGTATAAGTGTGCGATCCGCCGCGGCGTACAAGTTGCAACCGATGCTGGTAGTAGCACGGTCGTTTGGTACACAATTAATTCGGAAGGGTTCGTATTAAACAGTTAAATTTTTTATTATGCCAAAGAAAATACCACCTGGTACACCATTGGAAAATCCATTACCGGAAAAGCACCCGGAGATGATACCGCCGGTTGATCCGGAGGAGCCATTGATTCCTGACGAGGACCCTGATATTATTCCGGATGAAGATCCGTTTGAAACACCTCCTTTTGAAGTTCCTGCACCTGGTGAAGGACCATAAATGAATATACAATATGAATAACGCCATGGTAAATACCGAAGCAACACGGGCGGTTGATTTCAGGCAACTAAAAGTCAGCAGTACGGCGTTTCAGGATGGGGGATTGATTCCTTCGGAATATTCATGCGATGGCAGTAATATCAATCCTCCGCTGGATATTGAACATATTCCGGAAGAAGCCCAATGCCTGGTATTGGTTGTTGATGATCCCGATGCCCCGATTGGTGTATGGGTGCATTGGCTTGTTTGGAATATTCCGGTAACACATCATATCAAAGAGAACGAAGTGCATGGCATGGAAGGCACAAATGATTTTCAGCAACAGCATTATGGAGGCCCCTGCCCGCCATCGGGTACACACCGGTACTTCTTTAAAGTGTACGCTCTGGATGCGCTGCTGGATTTGCCGGCCGGTACAAAAAAGCTGCCGTTAGAAAAAGCGATGAGTGAACATATCATCGCTTTTGGCGAACTGGTTGGATTGTATCAGCGGAATAATTGACCAGGAAAAAATGAAAACCCTTTTATTTATACTGTTATCTTTTATCGCAGTTACCGCTACCTTGTCTGGCTTATTGATGATCAGCAAACCTGATGGCGGGCTAATAAACTTATCGCCCTCACTGCTTGATGGTACCCCTTTTAAAAACTTCCTGGTTCCCGGAATATTGTTGGCAGTTATAGTTGGTGGTGCAAACCTCCTGGCAGTTGTCTTTAATATGCAACTTCATCCCAACCGGTATTACTGGGCTATGGCTGGCGGTATCATCATCAGCGGATGGATTGTAATGCAAATGATCTTAATAAATGCCGTTTACTGGCTACATTTTCTTTATCTCGTTATTGGTATCATTATCATTTTGCTGGCTCACCGGTTGAAAGGTAAATGGGCCGTATAAATAACTGTTTTTTAATGATTAAACCCCTTTTATGAAAAAGTTATTTCTTCTTATTTTGATGACCGCAAATTTCATTTGTGCATCTGCATTGCGCATTGAATACGGTAATAATATTGTAATCACCCAGCCGGTTTACGGGGATTTATATATTGCCGCCGGTACCATCACCATCAATGCCCCGGTGCATGGCGACCTGGTAGTAGCAGGCGGAACAATTATTATCAACGATACCATCACAAACGACATATTACTGGTTGGAGGAAAAGCAACATTCAATGGTTTTGTCGGCGATGATATAAGGTGCGCCGGTGGTGAAATCCGCATCACCAAAAATGTAACAGGTGATGTAGTGGTAACATCGGGCAGTGTAATAATTGATAAAGGAATAACGATCGGTGGCTTGCTGGCCAGCGGTGGCAAAATCACGGTTGACGGAAATGTAGCTGGAGAAATCAGGGGGGTATTTGGTGAATTATTTTTAAATGGCAATGTAGCAAAAAGTATAGATTGCCGTGGCGGCAGCATTACAGTAAATGGAAATGTTGACGGCAGTTCTACATTGTCTGCCAGGCATCTTGTGATTGGTAAAGATGCAGTTTTCAACAACAATGTTCTTTACTGGAACAAAAACGGCACGCTGGATTTTAAGCAATCCATGAAAAACGGTACTGCCACCTATGATCCTTCATTACGAATAAAAACAGGAGAATGGTATTATCTTGGAGCTGCCACCATACTGGGGTTGCTATGGTACCTTGGCATGGCATTGTTAATGATTTGTATGATACAGTATTTGTTCTCGGTTACTATGAAAAAAGCTGCGGATACCGTTTTCGATAATACCCTGAAATCACTGGGGCTTGGCTTTTTGTTTTTTATTGTGGTCCCAATCATAGCGGTAGTTGCCTTTATTACAATGATAGGTGTACCGGTAGGCCTGTTACTGGTTTTCGGTTACATTTTGCTGGTCATTCTTGCTACGGTTATTACATCTGTCATTGCCGCCAACTGGGTGAATAACCGGTACGATAAAAAATGGACATTTGGAAGGTTGGCCTTAACCGCATTTGGGATTTTTATCCTGTTGAAACTGGTATTACTGGCCCCGTTTGTCGGGTGGCTGGTGATGTGTATACTGATTTGTATTTCATTTGGAAGTATTTTGTTAAACATCAACTGGAAAGGAAGACGGACTGTTCCGGTAACCAGCCAATAGTCTATATGGGCAGGATGATCTAAATAAAATGAAAGGGAATTAGTGGCAATGCAATTTGCTTTATCCAAAAACTATCTATTCAATTGTATGAAACTTAATAAAGAATGGCATTTAGCTCACCCAATGCCGGCAGGGGCAACCCTGGACCAACGCATTGCATGGCATTTGGAACACACAAAAAATTGTAGTTGCCACGATATGCCGGAAAAAATAAAAGCCGAAATCGCTAAAAGAAAAAATGACACCCGAAAGATCAACCGGTTTTAATTGGATAATATATACCGTCAAATATTAACTTTATATGAAGGGGCTCGAAAATCAATTATATATAATGCTGCTGATTATTTCAAATGTGGTAGCTGTTTTACAACTAATAGCCGCAGTGAAATGGCCGCTGATTGCCAGGGGTTCATTCTTCCTTTTGTTTGCATGGGCCTGCTGGACAAACTGGAAAATCTCGCAACAAGCACCCGGGTTTTATTTGGAGTACGGCGATCTTACCTGGAGCGAATGGTACAGGTCTTTCATCAACGGATGGTTCAGGGAACATATAAAACCCGCTGTAGGTTTTATCGCCACCTGCCAGGGGTTAATTGCTATCTCGATGTTATTAAAAGGATGGATATTTAAAATTGGTTGCGTGGGAGGCATGGTGTTTTTATTAGCCATCCTTCCCTTTGGTGTGGGTGCAGGTTTTCCCTGTACCGCTATCATGGCCATTGCAATGTATATTTTACTGAAGAAAAACAATACCCGTTTTATATGGGAGATGTAGGCGGGAAACAGTTAAAAGCAGTGGAAACGATCGGGGCTATTAATCACCTTGCTGCCAGGTTTATTTTGCTGCCTGGCAATTTCCTTTACATATTGGATCAAATGAATGGAAGGATTAATTATCTCCCGATAATATAAAAGTCACCACCTTATTGGCAACGCACTGTATTGGTTGACTTTTTGTTTTAAAGACTTAATAGCCAAAGTGCCAAAAGAAGACGCATGCTTTGTATATACTCCAGGCAAAAAGCATATCGCCCAATGATTCATTATCATTCCGATTTGTTGATCCCCCGTATTTCCAATGCCTTCAAATCGGTACCTTTGAATCAATACCCGTTGATTTTTTATCCTCTACCGTGCAGTTGAACCCGTCAAATAACTTATACCTGAAACGAAGATTATAAAATCACCTGTGGGAAGATTATCAAAGAAGTTGAATATGCGCTTTCAGATCTGTACAGGCAACATTGTCTGTCAGCGAATGATTAACTGAAATAATACAAGAAGACCGCCCGCACTGCTACAATATGGCTACACCTGGACAAGTAAACAGCCGGTGATTGATCAATGTTTACCATATAACCAATAAAGGAAATGAAAAACGAATTGCTCAGGCTGATTGACATACTGGGTACAGTAAGCTTTGCTATTTCAGGTGTATCCGCGGCCATGCAAAAGAAACTTGATTTGTTCGGCATTTTAATCATTGCCTTTATTACCTCCATAGGAGGGGGAACGTTAAGAGATATGATGATCGGGGATTTACCGGTAGCCTGGATTCGTAATATCAACTACAGTGTTATTATTTTAATCACTGCCGCCATTGCCATATTCTTCAACAATGTTATCAAAAACCTCAGTGTCCCTTTGTTTATATTTGACTCGCTGGGCCTGGGGTTTTTCACTGTACTGGGATTACAAAAGGGCATCGCCTTCGGGCTTCATCCCCTCATCTGTATTGCGTTGGGCACCATTACCGGATGTTTTGGGGGCGTGATAAGAGATATCTCCCTAAACAATATCCCCATGATCTTTCAAAAGGAAATTTATGCAACCGCCTGTATCATTGGAGGCGTCATCTACTATTTACTGCTATACTCCGGGATGAACCAGGAATGGATCGATATTATTTGCATCACCCTGATATTTTTAATCAGGGTAATTGTAGTCAGGTTCAAATTAGCCCTTCCTGGTATTTACTGATTGGCAGTCTGGTAAAAAATCTACTGGCTTCCCTATCACAAGGGATTCATTAAAATGTGTAACTACCGGGTAAAACTACCCGCTGCTTATTTTACCGGCAGTTTGTATAAATGCTGTAAAATTTTTCTTATAGAATTGGTTGCCTGGTATGAATTCCTTTGCCGGCAGTTTCGTTCATCAAAAAATGGAAGACCAGGTATGAGTATACAATTCATCCGCCGCTTACTACTTCCACATAGGATTAGCCAATACAAAAACCGTGAATTTCCCAACCGCTTAATACATCGCAGCATTTTACCCGTACATATTATATTGAATAGTATTATCTTTTCGTCTATTATCAAATTATTTACATACAACCCTTATTGTAAGAAGCTATATTTTCTTCATTGCTTATTGCTATTGCTCGGTTGCAGCAATATCGTTGTTGCTCAAAAATCGGACTACTTATTTAAACACATTACTACGGCAAACGGCCTGGTGAGTAACCAGGTTGCCACTGTGGTACAGGATTACCAGGGATTTATATGGATTGGTACCCAGACGGGTTTGCAGCGATACGATGGCAAACGTTTTACTACCTACCTGGCCGATGTGCATGATGCAGCGGCATTGCAAAGTGATTGGATCAATACTATTTTTGAAGACCGTAAACACAGGCTGTGGATTGGATCATCGGTAGCAGGGGCCTGCCTGTTAAAGCGAAATACCGGTAAGTTTTACAATTTTAATTTACACCTTCCCCCGGGCGCCAGGAAAATAAACGGTGTTTGGCAATTTTTTGAAGACCGGCAGGGAACCATCTGGCTGACGGCCTATGATGCTTTTTATAAATTTGATGAAGCCGCTCACCAATTTAAACCAGCGAATGAATTACTGAAGATGGGCAACAATGAATTACCCAGTACAATTGCAATGGATAAGGCAGGAAATCTTTGGTTTGGCACTACTGGCGGCGTTAAAAAGCGGGCTGCTCAAAGTGGAATTGTATTTGATAAAACCAATAACCCGGAACAGCTTGCTGTGTTGGATATGGAAGAATCAGTAAGTTCAATCGCATTCGATGAAATGAATAATATGTGGATAGGCACTGGTTTTAACCATAATTTATACCGGTATTCAATTGGGAAAAATACATTGAGCAGGTATTCTTTTAACAGGTTAGGTGGAAATCAGCAACCGGATTTACGGGTTCAGCAGGAATTTTTGGGTGGAATTTTCATCTGTAGTAACAGGGAATTAATGGTGCCTTTGTTTTCGAGGGGCATAGCAGTGTACAACTACTCAACCGATCGGTTTACTGTCATTAATGCATCCAATAATTCTCCTTATGGCTTACACCTGGAAGCCAATGCATTCAGCGGTATTACCCTTACAGAAGATAAAGAAAAAAACATCTGGATCGCAACGGATGCCGGTATCAATATTTTCAATTTGGAAAAGCACAGGTTTATTACCTACGGTTTTCCAACTGATAGGTGGGATCGTTTGCCACCTGCTTCCGAAGTGTCTGATTTCCTGCAAACAGCCGATGGCGATATTTATGTAAGCTACTATTACATCAATGGCGGTATTTCAAGGTTTGATAAAAATTTAAATTTTAAGCAGCATTATGCATGGAAAGGAAAAACGGATAATAACGCGGATGCCAACCAGTTGTGGGCGATCTTCCGGGACAGGAAGGGAATTGTCTGGGCACCCGCACAGTCGGGTAATATATTGCAGCTTAATCCAACTACCAGCCAGGTTACGCTTTATAAAGACAGTTTGCTGCACGGATCAATCAACCAGGTTCAGCAGGATGCGGAAGATAATATTTGGCTTGCACATGAGCGCAAAGGCTTACTTAAAATTGATGCGGTTACAAAAAAGATTACCCGGTTTACCAATTTTAATAAACCGGAAGGTGGAGCAAGAAGGAGGGTAATGTGTTTTTTATTGGATAAAGAAAAAATATGGGTCGGTTCTATCCTGAATGGCTTGCAGCTTTTTGATAAAAATACAGGAGTTTTTACAGAAGCCTATATGATGGATGAAAAAAACAGGCAATCAATCAGCAATAATAATATCACCGGCATCCTTGCTTACAACGACGACACGTTAATTATCGCTACGCATGGGGGTATCAATATTTTTGATAAAAAAAAGAAAATATTTTCTGCCTTGTTAAGTAAAGACGGGCTGCCCAACAACCTGGTGCAGGCAATAGTACTGGATGGTAATAAAAACTTATGGGCTGCATTTGCAGGCGGGCTCAGTAAGATTAACCTGCATACTTTAAGTATCACCAACTATGGTGAAAATGATGGCATTATTGATAACCGCTTCAATCATTCCTTTGTAAAATTGAAGGACGGCAGGTTGATGATTGGGGCTTCCAAAAGCTTTTTGGTTTTTGACCCGGCCGTAGTAGCAGAGGCGAAAGTTCCGCCGGATGTGACAATAACCGCCCTTCGTATTTTTGGGAAACCCGTTTTAATTGACTCACTGGTAAATACAGCCTCTGTTGTCTCACTTTCCTACCAGGAAAATAGTTTGCATGTGGAATTTGCTTCCCTGCAATTTAGCTCCGCTAAAAGCATTAAATATTTTTACCAGTTGGAAGGGATTGATAAAAACTGGTTAGCCGCTGACGATGAGCATAGCATTCACTATAACCAGTTGCCCCCGGGCAGGTATACTTTTAAAGTAAAATGTGCCAACCGGGATGGTGTTTTTTGTAAAAATATCACCACCCTTTCCATTCATATTATTCCGCCATTTTGGAAAAGATGGTGGTTTGTTACCATCCTTAGCTTACTTGCAGCTTCCATTATATTTGTATTGATAAAGTGGCGGGAAAGAAATTTCAAAGCATTGGAAACCGGTAAAACCAGGCTGCAGCAGCTTACAGCAGAAAAATATAAAGCCCAGTTTGAATCGGAACAGATCAGTAGTTTTTTCACAACGTCTTTATTCAACAAAAATGATGTGGACGATGTATTGTGGGATGTGGCCAAAAACCTGATTGGCAAATTGGGTTTTGTAGATTGTATGATCTACCTGTGGAATGAAGATAAAACTAAAATGATACAAAAGGCAGGATATGGTCCAAAAGGATCGCTGGAAGAACTGGCGCAAAATCATTTTGATGTATTACCGGGGCAGGGTATTGTAGGATCAGTAATGCAAACGGGTGAAGCCATTATTATAAAGGATACCAGCATTGATCAACGCTACAGGGTAGATGATGTTGAAAGAATGAGTGAACTATGTGTGCCCATCAAATACAACGAGCAGTTGCTGGGTGTAATTGATAGTGAGCACCACGAAAAAAACTTTTTTACCAGGCAACATTTACAGGCACTTACCACTATTGCCACCCTGGTAGCCAGTAAAATAAAATCAATTGAATCGGAGCAACGATTGCGGCACCAGAAAGCAGAACTGGCAGACATCAACCAGCAACTGGCAGAGGTGCAACTGGCGGCTCTTCGCAGCCAGATGAACCCGCATTTTATTTTTAATGCGCTCAACTCCATTAAAAAATTTGTAATAGCCAATGAACCCGGCAACGCGGAAAAATACCTGGGCAAATTTGCAAAACTCATCCGGTTAATTCTAGATAACAGCCGGAGCGGAATGGTAACGGTAGAGAAGGAACTGCAATTATTAAAATTGTACCTCGACCTGGAACAACTACGCTTTGGAACCAGGCTAACCTATTCCATTACGGTGGATGAAAACATCCAGACCAGTGATATTGAAATTCCATCCATGATTGTACAACCCTTTGTTGAGAATGCCATGTTGCACGGCATCATGCACCGGGAAGAAGGCGGCAGGGTTGATATCCATTTTAGGTTGCACAATGACTGGCTGGAAATAATCATTGAAGACAATGGGGTAGGAAGGGCGAAATCCGCAGCATACCGAAGTGATCACTCAGCACCGCATCATTCTATTGGTATACAGGTAGCTGCTAAAAGACTGGAAGCACTAAAAAGAAACGAGGCTACACCTGCCGGCATAATGATTATTGATTTGCAAACGGACGAAGGAGAGGGCCTTGGTACCAAAGTGATGATTGCCATTCCCATTTATTAAAACAACACACATGATACGAACCATTATTATTGAAGATGAACCGGTGAGCCGGGAAATGCTTACGCTGATGTTGCAACGGCATACTGCGGATATCGAAATTATCGATACCTGCAGCAATCCAACGGATGGTATAGAAAGCATTGCAAAACACCAGCCCGACCTGGTTTTCCTTGATATACAAATGCCCAAAATGAACGGGTTTGATATGTTGAAAAAAATCAGCAACATCAACTTTGAAGTGATCTTTACTACCGCTTTTGACCAATATGCTATTAATGCCATACGTACCTCTGCTCTGGATTATTTATTAAAACCACTGGACGACGAGGATCTTACCGCGGCCATTGGAAAATGCAGGGAAAGAATGATGGAGAAAAAAACAAAACACCGGTTTGAAAATTTGTTCAATAACCTCAGTAATAAAAATCCATTGGATAAAACGCTTGCATTGGCTGCGTCGGATGGTATCAGCTTTATAAAAATGTGCGATATCCTGCGGGTGGAAGCCAATGGCCGTTACGCAAAATTTTATCTGCTCAACAAAGAAACCATCCTGGTAAGTAAAACACTCGGCGATTTTGAAGAAATATTATCCGCCAACCAATTCTTCCGCATTCATGATTCTTCTATCATCAACCTCAATCATGTAAAAAAATATACCAGGGGCGATGGGGGAACGGTGCTGCTATCCGATAATACAGAACTGGATGTAGCCAGAAGACGCAAAGAAGAGTTTATAAAACTGATCCCGAAATTATAGGTGATTTATACTACGCAGGAGCAAAACTGAGAACTTGCACAAACCTGAGTAGAAACAAACAGCATTAGCGCCTTGACCTTATTACCTTATTATTTATTCAAAATAGGTGCTGCCAACCGGAATAAGGTAATAAGGTTGAGGTCTTTTTAAGCTGTTTTCTACTAAGGTTTTAAAACTGGTTGTTAACTCATTTAAATAGTTTTAAACAAGAAAGAGTCGTTATAAGTTTTTCCAAACTATAGCCTCCCCCAAAGCTATCCGATAAAAAAGTCGTGAATTTATTACTTGCGAAGTGTAAATACCTGGTTCAGCCGCCAAATCAACCATTACTTCCAGATAGAACGTACCTGCTTCCATCCGGTACAAGGCCCTTTTATACAATGGGGCCTTTTGTAGTTTTACAGGCTTAAGATAAATAATTCTAAAAAAGTATGGGTACAGGCACGGTGAGTATATGTTTACTTATCCTGGTAATTATTTTTATTACTGGTAAAATAATCACCCGGAAGAAAGCCAGGCTGACTTCGAATAAACCGTGCGATGATTTGCTGCCGGCAAACGGGCAAATCGTTTCCTATAAAGAGAATGAGCATATTACAGACCGTATTTCACCGGTTGCTAAACTGCCGGAAATAGTTTGGTGGAATACATTGGATACGCTCAGCCAGTTGCGGTTTGCGCTCCAGCTAACTCAAAAAGCATTGCCCGTATGGGAAAACTATACCGCGGCGAATGATCCCTCATACCAGGATTCCCCCACCATGCCCCTTAATAAAATTGATGCCGGATTATTGCAGGCAGCCATTGATGAAATGATCCGGCAGTCGGTATCGGGTATGCCTGCCAGCGACAATAAAATGATCTGGCAATGGTATTTTAATTTTGTAGGTCCGGTGATCGCCATCCGCGATGGTACCTGGGTTCCACCATATCCCGTAAAAAAAATATTCTTATCGGTCTATCATATTTTAAAGA
>JANPIJ010000241.1:0-4856 GCA_031424955.1 Ferruginibacter sp.
GAAAGGTATTTTAAAAATCTTTATTTTCGGGACTTTAATTCAAGCTTATAATTTGGAAGTAGTACAAAAATACAGTGAAGATGAATTGGTGTTGCTCCTCCAGCGGCAGGATCAGCAGGCATTTTCATACCTCTACGACAATTATGCCCCGGCATTGAATGGCGTAATATTCCGTATGGTAGAGGATAAAATACTTTCCGAAGATATATTACAGGAAGCCTTTGTGAAGATCTGGAATAATTTTTCCAGTTATGATAAATCAAAGGGCCGTTTGTTTACCTGGATGATGAACCTTACAAGAAACCTGGCCATTGATACGTTAAGAAGTAAGGGGTATAAAAAGCAGCGTAAAATCTCGGGTGATGAAAATTCCGTAAATAATCTGCAGGATGGAAGTTCAGGAATTGACAAGTTTGATGCAATGGGTATAAGGAAGCAATTGAATAATTTAAAACCCGACCAACGGATAATTATTGATCTCGCTTATTTTAATGGATTTACACAGGACGAAATAGCCAAAGAGATTGGAATCCCATTGGGTACTGTTAAAACTAGGATGCGAACGGCAATTTTGGAACTAAGGAAAATGCTGCAATACACATAAATTGGAAACACAAGATATCATATCATCAGGTTTACTGGAGCTATATGCTGCCGGGATTGCATCTGAAAAGGAAGCTCAGGATGTGGAGCAATGGGTTGCGCAATACCCGAAAGTAGCTGCTGAATTAAAGGAGATCACAAAAAGCATGGAAGATTACGCAGGTGCACATGCGATAATGCCATCGGAAAGGGTAAAGGAAAATATATTTTCAAGGATCAATACTAACAGCAATACAATTCCTGTTGTGCCTGTTACAAATAGTGGTGCTATTATTACAGGTAAGGAACGTTTTTGGAAAATGGCCGCCGCGGCTTCTGTTGCATTATTAATTGGAAGCATTGCATTGAATATTGTTACTTACAACAGGTATAATGAAGCCGGCAGTAGTTTGCTGGCAGCCAGGCAAACACTGGGAGAACTGGAAGAAAAGAATAAAGAAATGGCAGCCGGGATGAACGTGGTGCAGAATAAGTACAGTGTACCGGTGGCATTAAAGGGCCTGGAAGCTTCACCGGAGGCGGCGGCTAAAGTTTTCTGGATGGAGAATACCGGGGATGTGTTTATTGACCCAAGTAACCTGCCTGATGCACCACAGGGAAAACAATACCAGCTTTGGGGAATTGTTGACGGCAAGCCGGTAGATGGCGGCATGATACTTACATCAAAAAAGGGGGATAAATATCGTATTCAAAAGATGAAAAACTTTGGTAAGGTAGAGGCTTTTGCGGTAACGCTTGAAACGGAAAAAGGTAATCCCACTCCAATGGGCCCCATGTATGTGATGGGAAAAATGTAAAAATCAAACACTGTTAATAAAATAAAGCCGGATATCTATCTGGCTTTTTTGTTACCGGTATCTTCATAAAAAATATATTCTCTTATCAGGATAATATTGACATTTATCTGAAACCTAATTAACCCGGTACGATTATAATAAACCAGCCTGGCAGTATTATTCGGTCAGTTAATACTTGTTTGTGCTTTATTCATTTTTATATCTCTGTCAAACTAATAATGAATTTAAGAGGTCAAATATTCAGCCTCTTCAATGCCTTTGTTTATGATATAATCCCCACTTCTTTTTGTTATTTTTTCGTTTCAGTCAATCCGTCATTTATCATCTGTCGTAGATGATGAAAACAAATCAAAAACTATAAAAATCAGGTAATGAAAAAGTTAACAACAATGATGATCGTGGCTGCGGCTGCGTTATTTACCAATTCTTCTTTTGCACAAATGGACAACATGTCAAAAGAGAAAACAGTGGAAGTAGGTGGTGCTCCAATGTATGCTTCCAAAGACATTGTTTCCAATGCGGTAAACAGTAAAGACCATACCACTTTAGTGGCAGCAGTAAAGGCGGCAGGCCTGGTACCCACTTTACAAAGCGCCGGGCCATTTACCGTATTTGCCCCTACTAATGAAGCATTTGCTTTATTGCCAGCCGGTACAGTGGATAATTTATTAAAAGCTGAAAACAAGGCAACCCTGACCACTATTTTAACGTATCACGTAGTAGCAGGAAAATTGAATGCAGCGGACATTGCGAAATTAATGAAGGAAGGCAATGGCACAGCAACTTTGAAAACAGTGGCAGGTGGTAACTTAACCTTTAGCATGAAGGGTAAAAAGGTATCGGTTACAGATGAAAAAGGTGGTATGGCTTATGTAACGATTAAAGATGTAAATCAGAGCAATGGCGTAATTCACGTGATTGATCACGTATTGTTGCCAAGATAGTTTTTATAGGTTCATGTTAGGTGGTTTTGCGGTTTCGGTTTTCCGGGACCGCAATTTTTTTTGGGATATTTGGACATGAGTAATTGCTCTTTGATATCAATTCCAGGGGATTAAATCTTTATCGACAATGTTTACCCGCAATGATGGATGCTGGTTTACATCGGGAAAGCATCCTGGAAAATTTATCAAACGATCACAGAAAAGCTCAGAAACCAGTTTGAAATAAATACGGGCTGCATGTCGGGGGTAAAGAAAGCTGATTCAATTCCGAAAAAAATCAGACATCAGACATCAAAAAATCAGACATCATTTAATTCTACAAAGCCAATAAACTACAACCCCTGATATCCGTATTATCCAACCGGCCCAAAATTTCAAAGCTGCCATCCGGGTGGAGCCTGCCTGCATCTTCCGTTGCAATAAAAGAACAGGAGTAGATATTTGCCAGGTCGATAATGTTTACGGCACCATTAAGCGTTTGGGTACCACCAGGTGCATGAACAGCAAAAGGATCATCTTCTTCCCGCAGTAAAATTTTCATCCAGGGTGGGCAATGGAATATTCCTGAACCGGGTGAATAGGCCTGGCTTAGCAATTCCGTCATTCCATATTCTGAGTGAATCGCTGGCAGCTGAAAAGTATGGGATAAAATTTTATGTACCTGCTGACGGGTTAATTCTTCCCTGCGTCCTTTCATGCCACCTGTTTCCATAATGGTTGTGTGCTGTAAATGTATCGGGTACTGCTCAGCAAAATCAAGCAGGGCAAAAGTAACACCAATGAGCAATGTTTTCTGTTCCAGCCTTTCCAGTTCATTTAAAGTGGAATGTAATTTTTCAAATTCATTTAAATAGAAGCCACTGTTCGGGTGCCCGGTTTGTTGTATCAGTTGATCCGCCATCATTACCAGCGAAGAATTATTTCTTTCCAGGTAGGAGGGAAGCAGGGCGATTATACACCAGCTTGCCGGATCACCATAAAACAAACGAAATGCCTCATTAAAACTTTTTTGGTAGATGACTGTTTCTTTTACATAATGCCTGCTGTTGATGGATTGGGTGGTGCCACTGCTTTCGAAAATTACTTCCGCCTCGAACTCAGTGGTAAATACCTGGTGGGTTTTAAAAAAGGGTATGGGTAAAAAGGGGATTTGTTCAATGCCAGCGATTTTACCGGGGTCAATATTTAAAGTGTCGCAATATTGCCTGTACAACTTGTTATATTCGTATTGAAAACGAAAAATTTCCAGTGAGATCCCATTGAAATTTTCCTTGTGTGCCGTGAATATTTTATCCGCCAACCCAATATTTTTAACAGATGTATTCAATTTCTATCAGTAAATTTGAAAAATAAAATACAAAGATGCGTAACACAATTATAATTCTCATCATTAGTTTAATTGCAGTTAGTTGTGGAAAAGATAAATTTGCGTCTGAGCCGCAGATAACGTTTAAGTCGGTGAGTCCTAATACAGTACGGAGTAATGTTCCTATTAATGATCCCAATATGCCCCAGATTACCATTAATGTAACGGATAAAGAAGGTGATTTTGGTGATACGGCTTATGTGTACGTTCAAAGGATAATTAATGGTAAATTGCATTATGAGGTAAAGCAATTTGCAATGCCCAATATTAATTCTATCAAAACCAACAATTTCCAGGCTGATATCCGGATTAACTCTTTTGATGTTTTGCGTGGAGATAGCACCCGTACCCGCCGCCCTAAAGTAGATACACTCAACTTCAGGATCTATATAACAGATTTTGCAAAAAACAAAAGTAATGTAATTGATACTGATAAGCCTTTGTTTTATGTAACCCCATAATGAACCGGCTGTTTCAATTTATACTGTCACATTCTATTTTTATTTCGCTATGTGCCGCGGCACTCAGCCTGCAAACAGTACAGCTATTATCACTTCCCGTTAACATTTTTCTGCTGGGCTTTATTTTTTTTGCCACCCTTTTTGCGTACAACGCTTACTGGGTCGTAAGCAGGTATTCTTATAACAGGCATATTCCCTTCAATAGTTTTTTGAGAAAATGTGCTAGCTCCATTTTGGTGATGTTTTTTGCGATCGGTGGTTTGTTATATTGCATGGACAAACTTCACCTGGTGATGTACAACATCATACTTACCGGTGTTTTTTTTTGCGTGTATGCTATGCCGGTGTTGCCTTTTAAACTGCTACACTTTACCCGGAAAGCGGGTTATTTAAAAACGGTGTTATTAGCCATTTCCTGGACGGTAGTCACCATACTCATTCCCTTGCAGATCCCTTTTTTTAAAATGGGAACGGATGCCTGGTTACTCTTTATCAACCGGTTTTTACTGATGCTTTTATTATGTATTATTTTTGATAAAAGAGATGCGGCGATCGATAAAATGCGGGGTTTGCAGAGTTTGGCTACCAATATCAATCACCGGTCGTTGCATTTTTTAATCGGTGCTATTTTTATAGCTTATATATTGGTTTGTTATTTACTGAAAACTTATGGTGTAAGCCTGCC